>JAQUYZ010000249.1 GCA_028691625.1 Eubacteriales bacterium | reverse complement strand
TCCAGATTAAGCAGTACCTTGTTGAAACACTATTCGTTGTGATTCGATCCTATGGGCTGATCATGTCGATTACGTTTGTGGAGATGTCAATCGGTCTTTCTGTGATAGGAATTCCGAATGCTGTTTTAGTTGCATTACTGATTTCTGTGTTTGATATTTTACCGGTGCTGGGAACCGGAGGGATTATGATCCCGTGGACGATCATTACTCTGTTCCAGGGGAATTATCAGACCGGGTTGAGCTTGCTTTTCGTTTATCTTGTGATTACGGTGGTCAGGAATATTCTTGAACCGAAAATTGTCGGAAAGCAATTAGGGCTGCATCCGGTCGTAACTCTGATGTGTATTTTTGTTGGAGCGAATTTATTCGGCGTCATCGGATTGTTCGGATTCCCGATCACACTGTCTTTACTCCGCCACTTAAATGATACGGGAACCATTCAATTATTCAAATAGCAGTATTGTCCTGCAAGCTGCTGAAATAGCTGTATAAGCCCTGTGCAAAATAGATGCTTGTGTCCTCGGCCAGGTCCAATAGTCTGCTGGAAATATCGATGTTTCTTGCATAGTCCTTTGCCAAAAGCGTGGTGGATTCATCGATCGTAATCCGGAGGTTGTTATATAATCTGTTTCGCCATTCGTTGTAATCCCAGTATGGGTTGACCGAAGAAATAAGAGCCGCTCTTTGATCTGCATTCTCATATAAGAGCCGGGTAATTCCATCGATTTCGTCAATATCTCCTTCGATCTGTGCGGTGATAAAATCTTCCAGGAGATCCAAATAAGCATTGATTGCCTCCAGCAGGTCTGTTGCCACCTGTTCCCCGAAGACCTGCCTCAGCGAGTTTGTATAATCAACCGGAACCTGCCTCAAACGGGCGGAGACCTCTTCCACACTGCTGATTCCCAGATATCTGCTGAGCATATAGCGCCTGATCCAGGTAACAAGTTCAAACCAAAACATTCTGATATCATAGATGACATTCATTTGTTCTGCTGTGATGCATTCCCCATTCAGGGAATCGGGGGTATGCTGGCCGGATGTAATGTAATCGTACACCCCCTGGGCAAAAACATCACCCATCTTGTTGGTATGAGCGGTAAGGCTGTCATACAGCTCAATATCTTTGCGGTAATCTTCTGCGGCAATCGCATTGGCATTTTCAACGGTCAGCCGGATGTATTCATTGAATAAGCCGATGTACTCCTCCTTGCCCCAATACGGATTCAGCGCTTCCAGGAATTCGGCTCTTTCCGCAACATTCTGGTATAAGCGGTTGATGCTTCGGTTCACCGCTTCCGCATCTCCGTTTAACTGAGCGTCAATGAGCTCGCGGAACGCAATTGCATACTGACATGTATATTGACTGTATTTTTCTGAATAAACACGGCCGAAAATAATCTGTGCGATCTTACCGATCTCCAAAGATTCAAGATATAAACGGTCAAATAAATCTTCTGCGGTACCGATTCCGAAATAGCTGGACACGATATAGGCCCTCGTCCACGTTGTCAGTCTTCTGTAGTAAATCCGCGCATTGAAAATCAGATTCATCTGGCTGAATGTGACACATTGCGGATGAAATGTATTCTTTTTCTCCATATCAATACTCCTTCAGGGATAATTATCGGGTATGACAGATTTTGAAAAGGTGCTGCGATTCCTTGCCTTACTCAATATATATGTGTAAGAAAATAAATGATACGAACGGAATAGAATTTCAGAATCTCAAAACAAAAGACGATACCGTGATGCGCACGGTATCGCCTTTTGTTTCGGATCACTTGTGCACGTAAGCTACTGAGGCTGATACATGCCGTGACTGTTCATATATTGAAATAACTGTTCGCCGTGATTCTGCTCGTCCTGCTGGATGTGCTGAAGCGCCTGCCTTATATTTGGCTTGCCGGATTCAAAGATGCTGGTATCGTAAGTGCTGGATACGTACTTCTCTGTTGAAAGCATATCCTGCAGCAGATACTTGTCTGAATTATTGCTGCCGCCTCCCTGGCTCAGGTTGATTTGGGCTGCAGGCTGTGCCATCTGGGTGCTTGATTTCTGCCGGCTGCTGCCGCCCTGACCTGACTGACCGCCGGATTGAACGGTTTGCGCCTGTCCCCCGCTCTGCAATATCTGATTGACGGTATCGTAATGCTGCTGCTCTTTCCCGGCAAGCTCGTTAAAAAGCTGGCTTAACTGGGAATCCTTTGCCTGCTGCGCGTAGTTCTGGTATTTGATGACACAAAGCTCCTCTTCCTTTTTCAGATCTTCCAGCAGCATTTTTTCTTTTTGACTCAATTGTCCTTGCAAAATAATCACCTCCATTTCTATAGTTTGGGAAGGAACATAGAAATTATACGAAACAAAAAATATAAGAGACTGTCAGGAAATTAAATTTGCCGACAGCCTCTGATCTATTTTTTTACCATTTGCCTCTTGACATATGTCCGGCGAGCTCGGCCTTTGACCTTTGCTTTAATACCCAGGCTTCATTCTTCGCTTGCTCAAAGAGTGCAACACAAGGAGGATCCAGATTAATTTCGATTCCTTCCTTTGCCAGCTTTTCAATTTCCATTGCCAGCTGAATGATTTCCATATGAATATCGTTGGTTCGATCGGATGTATATACTTTTTGAGCATCCTCATCGGAAAGGGCATTGAACTTCTCGGCAGGTGCGCCGCATTTTGGGCATGCAGCAGGGGGATTGTCTCCTTCGTGCATATAACCGCAAACTGAACATTTCCACAACATTTTTTAATCTCCTCTCAATTTCTATTTCTTGGCTTATGTTTTAATATATAACCTGAAATACCAACTTCAATCAGAATATAACACATTCGCAGAAAATTTTCGACTCGTGTCATTTTCAATACATGCTATTTACTTTTCTAATGAAATTGATATAATGGAAAGGGTTGTCTCTTATCGCTGAAATGCAGTGAGGGACAAGCAGGATATTTAATCTATGTTGCACAATGGGGCAACTATTGAAGGAGGACACGTAATGAAAAAAATCTCATTATTGTTGGTGGCCGTACTGATGCTGTCTGCATTCCTGACAGGCTGCGGCGGCGGGGATGAGCCCAGTGAAGAGGGTGCGTTGCCGGAAGAAATCTTAATCGGTGTATTTGAACCTCTGACAGGTGCAAATGCTGCCGGCGGAGAGCTTGAAAAGGAAGGCATTGACTTGGCGTATGAGCTTTATCCGACAGTAACTATTGACGGAACAGAAATCCCTGTAAAGCTGAAGTATGTTGACAACAAGTCCGACAAGATTGAATCTGCCAACGCAGCGAGAAATCTTGTAGATGATTTTGGCGCTCATATCATACTTGGAAGCTGGGGAAGCTCCAACTCCATCGCAGCAGGACCGGTATTCAAAGATGCTGAAGTCCCTGCAATCGGAACCTCTTGCACAAATCCGCTCGTTACACTTGGAAATGATTACTACTTCAGAGTATGTTTCATCGATCCGTTCCAGGGTAAAGTAATGGCAAACTACGCGTTCACTGAGGAAGGCTACGAGAAAATCGCAATCATTCAGGAAGTTTCTAACGACTATTCTGTAGCGCTTTCAAAGCTTTTCACAGAAGCTTTCGTAGAACTGACAGGGGATGAAAACAGCATTACAAGTGTCGGAAACTACAACACCGGAGACAATGATTTCAGCGCACAGCTTACTGCAATCAAGAACTCTGACGCGCAAGCAATCTTCTTCCCGGGCAACTTCACAGAATCGGCGCTGATCATGAAGCAGGCGAGAGAACTTGGAATCACCATTCCGTTCTTAGGCGGCGATACTTGGGAGACTCCTGAGGTGATCGAAATTGCTGGAGAAACTGCAGAAGGTGCTGTATATTCCAGTTTCTATGACCCAGCGGCTCCATTGACCGACAGGACCGGAGCATTCCTTGAGGCATATGCTGCGAAAGATTGTGCAGATACACTTGCTGCCGGCGTAACCGCTTTAGGATTCGATGCTTACTTATTGGCAATTGAGACAATTGAAAAAGCAGGAACGGTTGACGGGCCTACATTGAGAGATACCCTTGCACAGACAAAGGATTTCGAAGGAGCAACCGGGTTCGTTACATTGGATGAAAACGGAGACGCTGTAAAGCCGGCCGTGATCAAAACCATCCAGGG
>JAQUYZ010000248.1 GCA_028691625.1 Eubacteriales bacterium | reverse complement strand
GAGGCGGATGTACTGTCTTTAAGCAGGAGGCCGGAATTGTTAAGAGACAAGGTGGCGGCAGGCCTGAACCGTCTTCAAATCGGCATTGAGTCGGCAGACAATGATATGTTGAAGGTATATCGAAAAAATATTTCTCCGGAAATGGTTGAAACCGTTGTAAAAGCAGCCTATGATGCCGGAGTTCAGCAGGTTTTCGGAGCCTTGCTGGTTGGCGGGCCTTTTGAAAGTCGGGAGCATATTGAGAAAAATAAGGCATTTGGAGCGAAATTACTGCGTTTGGGCCCGGGAATGATGGAAGTGGCCCCCAGCATTGTGATGCCTTATCCCGCAACGGATATTGCGCTGCATCCGGAACGATACGGCTTAACCATTTGTGACAGACAGGGACTGGCATGTATTTCCGACTATCCCGTTATGGAAAGTGAGGAAATGGACCGAAGAGAAATCATGGAGGCCTATCAGGATTATCTTCAAAGCTTTGTGGATGAGGTGAAAATCATGCTGGCTGACGGAGCATTAAGCCACGAAGATATTTTAAGATGCTACAAAACTTCGCTGGCAGCGAACGGCCCAAAATACTGGACCAATATCATTTCTCATCACAAACCGACAATTACGGCATATTATACCATTCTGGCCCGGGAAGCAGCGAGCCGGGTAACTGATGTGGATCCCGCAAAACTGCCGGAATGGAGGCCCCAGCGAATGATAGAAATGTGGCGGGATGTGGATTTTTCCCAGGGATATCCTGTTTTGTGGGGAGAGGCTCTGTCTCCATTTGAATTTGAAGTGTTAAAATACAGTACGGGAAAAAGTACCATTCAAACCATAGCCACAATCCTTTATGACCGATTCGGGAAACCCTTTGGAGAAAATCTCAATGAGTTTACAGAACGGATCATTGAGACTCTGAAGGTTTTTGATCAAAAATACTGGATTCTTGTGGTTCCGTTCTAAAACCGGGATTATTGCAGCTTCGTTATAAAAAAGGAAAACAGATGAAAATACTGCTGTGCAATGTATCAAAAAAATATGAAACGATCACCCATGAGTATGCAGGATTGTTCTATCTGGCGGGGGCGCTTGAAACAGAAGGATTTGAACCTCTGGTTTATCATGGAAAACCGGAAAATCTGTTGAAAGAAATTGAACTGCACGAACCCAAGGCGGTTGGATTTTCCTGTGATTTTGATAATTGGGACCTGATCGCTCACCTGGCAAAAAAAATAAAGGAGAGATGGGGGATTCCCGTCCTGGTCGGAGGGCCCCAAAGCATTGGACTTAAAAAGGATTTTCTGGAAGATAGCCTTGTGGATTATATCCTGCGAGGGGAAGGTGAAGTTTCTCTGCCCCGGCTGTTACACTCAATTTTCAATCAAAGGGGAGAGGCCAAGCACATCAAAGGGCTGGCCTACTTAAAAGATGGAAATTATATTGAAACAGAGCCCCCTGATATGATCAAAAATCTTGATGAATTGCCATTGCCGGCTTACCACTGTTCGCTTCATAAAAACCATTCCTATGGGAGGATGATCTTTACGGGAAGAGGCTGCCCGTATCATTGCGCCTATTGTGCCCCCAGCCCGGGCAAGGAGAAAGTCCGGCTCAGAAGTATCCCCCTCGTATTGGATGAAATCAAGCTGAATTTAAGAAACAACCCGGATTTGAACTATATCATTATCATGGATGACACGTTTACGATCAACCGGCAGCGGATAGAGGAATTCTGTAAAGGAATGAAGGAAATCAGAAAAGAACGGGATGTTGTCTGGTATTGTGAATGCCATGTGGGCGGAATAAAAAGCTGGATGGATATCCTGCCTGCCATGATCGATTCGGGATTGATCCGCCTTCAGATCGGAATCGAATCCGGAGACCAGAAGGTTCTGGATCAGTATAACAAACATGTCAGGATAGAAGATATTATTGAATTTGTCTCCTATGCCGCAGACAGCGGCTTAACACAGATTGCCACAAACTTTATTGTGGGAGGACCTGAAGAGAAAGACGGGGTCACGGCCGGACTGATTCAAACGCTGATGGATCAGGCGCCGGGAGTAATTGACATCATCACAGGATTTTTAAGAGCCTATCCGGGAACAGAAATACTGAATCATCCTGGAAAATTTTTTCTGAAGCTGCATGATAATAATGGAAGTCTTTGCAGCGATGACTACCCCTTTGTGACTCCTGCGGGGCGCAGTCAGGATCAGGTCATGAAAGACCGCCAGGAATTAAACAAGGTGATCCGCCAGAGCATGCAAAAGAAGATTAAAAACCATGAGCTGAAGGAAGCGGCTGTGATGAAGCAGTTTAAAGCTGCCTTGACCTATGGAATTCGAAGTCGATGGTTTGAGGAAATCAATGCCAATCCAAGAGCCTATGAATATTATTATGTCATTTACTTAAATGAGGGACAGGCTTTTGACAGAAATCTGGATTTCTCCAGAGATTATCCTCAACGGACCTTTGAATTGTGGCGTACCATGACCGTAACCGAAGGCTTCCCGCAATTAGACGGTGTTGCTATTTCGCCTCTGGAGTATGAGCTGCTTTTGCGCTGTGCGGGAAGAAGGACGCTTCAGGAAATCGAAGAAGAACTGTATGTAACGTTTGGGAACTATTATCAAAACCAAACAGAATTTCATGGAAGGCTGATTGACATTCTATGTCATTTTGATGATAGATATTGGCTGACTCATTTTACGATTTAACAAGAATACGTAAGAAAGGAGGGAGAATATGAGTATTGACGGTGCAAAAGCGTTGGCCGCAAAAGTATTAACGGATGCGGGACTGGCAAAACAGCTTAATGAAGTGAAGACAGAAGAAGAATTCAAGAGCATCATAGCAAAAATGGGCTACAGCTGCTCAATGGAAGAATTTGAAGCTGCTTTTAAAGAGGCAAAAAAGGCAAAACCTCTTAGTGATGAGCAATTGGATCAGGCATCAGGGGGCTTAAGTATTGTTGGTGTGGATTATGCATTTGTAGCAACACAAACAGCAAGGGCGTAGTGTGAAGAAAGAGCCCTGGAATGAGCATATAGGGTCATTTCAGGGCTCCTTCAAATATTTGGGGTCGTCAAGAGCGGCAGGATAGTGGGAAAAAATGGATATACTTTTTACAAAATCACATCGGTATGTCAGCGGCTATATTCCGGGAAGCAATCTTGGAATGAATATATTGACGCAGTTACTAACGAAAAAAGGGTATGACGCACAAATGTATCAAGGCTATGCCAAAGAAACGCTGGAGTATGCAAGGTGCTTGATGCACAGCGGGAATAAACCGAAAATAATTGGTTTCTACTGCGATTTTAATAATATTCATTGGGTAAAAACTTTTGCAAAAGAGATAAAAAGAGAGTATCCGGAGGTGATTCTTCTTGCGGGCGGTCCACAGACAGTCGGGATGGATGCGGCCTTTTTAAAAGAAACGCCAATTGATGTGGCCTGCATTGGAGAAGGTGAGGAAACCGTACCGGAGTTATTGGATTTTTTTATTGGGAAAAAGGGCGAGCTCAAGGATATCCTTGGGATTCTTTATCTCAACGAAGCAGGAGAGTTTGTGGAAACTCAGCCAAGAAAACCCCCAACGCTGTTGGATGATATTCCATGGCCGGATATCACGATGACGGACGACTATAAAAATTATGAGATGCTGCCGATTTTAACAGGAAGGGGATGCCCGTTCGGATGTACCTTCTGTTATGAAGGAGCCAATGCAAAACAGGTTCGACGCAATTCTGTGAATTCAGTAATAAATGAAATCAGAAGTAATTTTAAACGAAATCCCGAAATCAAATACATTAATTTTTTGGATGATACGTTTACACTGGATGCCAAACGGGTCAACCAAATATGCGAAGGACTAAAAAAACTTCAGAAGGAATACGATTTTGTCTGGTTTTCCAGCGCCCATATTTCAACCATTGACAAGTATCAGGATATGGCAAAAAATATGGCGGATGCGGGGCTGAAAAAGATTTTTTTTGGTTTGGAGTCGGGTAGTGATCAAGTACTGCGGGACTATAATAAAAAAATCAATCGGAAAATGATTGTGGATGTGATTGATCATTGTATTGACTCCGGTATTCAAAGCATATCCGGCAATATTATTTTAGGAGGCCCTCATGAGACCTTGACGAC
>JAQUYZ010000247.1 GCA_028691625.1 Eubacteriales bacterium | reverse complement strand
GGCAAATGCAAAAAACGTCCATGCAATGAGCATGAAAAGCTTGATGCTGCCGTCCAGGCCGTGGAAGATAGATTTCCGTTCGATATACAGGGAACCGCTCTTGCTCATAGTCCACCTCCCGCTTCGGCCGCACAATACCGGCCGCCGGCATCACAGCTACTGATGCTCCTGGTAAAGTACGCGATAAAGGAACTGAGGTCTTCTACGCCGTACAGCCTGCCCATTCTCTCGATGGAGGTGTGCTTGAGATTAGCCCGGCTGATGATCGAAGAATCCGCCAGGATTCTGTCTATGTAATCCAGGGCAATGACTTTGCCTCCGGAAAGCACGACGCCGCTGTCCGCATACTCCAGAGCCAGGTGCATATCATGGGTGATCAGGAGGATAGCCACACCCGTCTTCTTGATGTGATCAAGATAGGCCATGAACTCCCGATAGCTTGTATAATCCTGCCCCGCAGTAGGCTCATCCAGTATGATGACTTTCGGTCCCATGGAAAGGATAGAGGCAATGGTCACCCTCTTTTTCTGTCCATAGCTTAAGGAGGATACGGGCCAGTTTCTGTATTCATAAAGACCGCAGATTTTCAGCGCTTCTTTAACGCTTCTGTCCACCTCTTCTTCCCTGGTTCCGAAATTTCTGAGGCCGAAAGCGACCTCGTCAAAAATCATGTCCTTGGTGATCATATGGTTTGGATTCTGCATCACAAAGCCAATTGCCAATGCACGCTGCTTGGCTGTCCATTTGTCTATACAGGTCATCGTTTCAACCTTTGAGCCCGCTTCGGCGGCATCGGTCGGTTCCGCATAGAATATGGAACCTTTCTGGTATTTGGCAATGCCGGAAATTGCCTTGAGCAAAGTGGATTTTCCTGCCCCGTTGTTTCCCACGATCGCAAGCATTTCGCCTTCCTTTACATCAAAACTGATATCCTCGATGGTATAGGGGTCATCCTTGTAATACTTGTAGCTAACGCCCTCCAGCTTCAGTATCGTTCGGTTATCCGGCCGTTTATCCCTGAAGCGGTCCTCCAGATATCGCTCCACCACCTGATCCTTGAATTTTATTGTATTTTCCAGTACGGAAATCTTATCTTCCTCGGTGATGTCCACACCGCATCGCTTCAGCATTTCCACGTAGAGCGGCTGCCGCAGTCCGCATTTCGGCAGAATATCTGCCGCAAGCAGTCTGTCCGGCGTATCGTCAAAAACGATCCTGCCTTCTTCGATTACGATGACTCTGTCAAAGCCGTGTTCGAGTACGTCTTCGATCCTGTGCTCGATGACGAGGATGGTTTTCCCGGTTTTCGCATGGATATCAAGCATCGTCTCCATCGCCTTCTTGCCGCTGGCGGGGTCCAGATTGGCAAGGGGCTCATCAAAAAGAAGGATCGGTACGTCCATTGCAAGGATCCCCGCAATAGCGACTTTCTGTTTCTGCCCGCCCGAAAGGTTCTGCGGAGGCTGGGATTTGTGCTCCAGCATATCCACCTGCGCAAGTGCCTGATCCACAATGGGGCCCATTTCTTCCGGCGGAACGCAGTCATTTTCCAGAGCAAAGGCAACGTCCTCACCGGAGCTCAATCCCACGAACTGGCAGTCCTGGTCCTGAAGGATGCTCCCCACCTGTGTGCCCATGGCAAAAAGGGAAAGGTTTTTCGGTTCCTCTCCCCTCACTGTGATGCGGCCTTTGATCTCACCTTTATAGGTAAAAGGAATCAGCCCATTGATGCAATGGGCTAATGTTGATTTGCCGCTGCCGCTTTTTCCGGTTATTAATACTCTTTCTCCCTCTTCAATGCAAAGATTGATATTGCGGAGAGTTGGTTCGTCCAGATTATTGTACTTGAATGTTACATCTTCAAAGACAATTGCTTTCATTTATGCGTCCTTCTTGAGTCCTTTGTTTCCGGCTTTTGATTTTGCGATCAGAATGACGGCAGGAATACCGATCACTGCAATCACGATCAGATTGGAAATATTCGCAAGGGTAATCTGTACAAACAGCTTTTCTGCGGGTTCTCCGTACAGATAAACATCTCCCAGATATGCAATCAAACTTCCAATGAACATACCCACCAGGGCCCAGATATACATCATCGCGATGTGGGCTTTTGTACAGATCCCGCTGATCGGGTCAAACTTCTTGTCAAAACGGACAAAGCCGCCGAACAGACCCATCATAGCGGAAAGGAATACCCAGCTCCACCATACGCCGCCATACATAAACGCGTCATTCAGCGCATGGCCGATAAATCCGATCAGAAAGCCGGCCGCCGGCCCGAAGAATGCTCCGAAGATCGGAAGCAGCGCGATGGCGATCCGGAAGGATGTATTTGGTCCGATCGGAACTGAAATCGCGGAAAGCGCTGCGTACAAGGCGGCTCCGATCCCAATTGCAACAACAGTTTTTGTGCTCATGTGTCTGCCCTTCTGTTTGTTGGCAAAGGCGACCACAATGCAAAGCACAACAGCAATGACGATAGCGATGATGCCTTCTCTTGTGACTACAGATTGAAAGAATCCGGTAAATCCACTCATAATAAATTCTCCTTTTCCCCTTATTATAGAAAAATAAATACAAGTGTAGTATACACCCGGCACCCTTAAATTTCCAGCGTTCATCGGATATCTGGAGAGAAAAATATTTTTACGTTTTTTATATTTTCATAATACTAAAACCAAAAATGTGAAAAATAAAATCAGGTACCAGATAAATCTTCAAATTCCAATGTTTTTTCCAGCTTTTTCATGTCTTCCACAGAATGACTTGCTGCAAATTTTATGAAAGGAGGCCGCCAAAGGATATGTCAATCAACAGAACTCCCTGCTTGCGCACAATCGTCGTTACCCTTGCCCTGCTTCTGCTTGTCTCGTCCCAGACAGTTTTCGTTTCGGTAGAACAAGGCCGTGAGAATCCGGATGCCGCATTGCTGGCCGTCAATGGGCTCTATTTATACCCCATGCTTTACAACACAAATGAAAACCAATCGATTAGCGACGAGAAAACCCTCAGTGACACTGCGACCTATCGTGAATTGGACTTCAGCGAAATAGATGTCGAAGCGCTGACGCAATATATCGAAGTTGAGGAAATTACCGAACAGCAGTTTTACGATCTGAATTTTGAGATGAAGATTGCATCTGTGGCTTTGACAAAGGATCAACAGCTGCTGCTGCGTACGATCGACAATACGTATTGCAGCATCAAGCTCTCTGACGATTATATCAAGGCAATGGAACTGACCGGCGTGGTGGAAAAAGGCACAAGTGAGAAAATGACGCCCAAGAGTCAAAAGTCTCACAGTTTTTTCAGTACTTTTATTCTGATCTCTTTGATCCTATCCCTGGCGCTTTTTATCGGATGGTTCTACACTATGAACCGAAGAGCATATCAGCCGGACAAGCTGGTTGTTGGCCCGAAGGACAAAGCGAAGAACACACCGGTCAATCCGGAGAAAAAAATAACCTTTAATGAGGTCCAGGGCATCGACGAGCTGAAGCCGGATCTGTTCCGCCTGGTTGATTCGTTGAAGAATCCAGGGAAGTATAAGAAGCTGGGCGCAAGACCGACAAAGGGCTTAATTCTTTACGGGCCTCCCGGAACCGGCAAGACATTGATCGCCAAAGCGATTTCGGGAGAAGCGGAGGTGCCGTTTTTCTCCGCCTCCGGCAGTGATTTTGTAGAGAAATACGTCGGTGTCGGCGCCTCAAGGATCCGCGAGCTATACTCGAAGGCAAGAAAGTCCTCTCCCTGCATTGTGTTCATCGATGAGCTTGACGCGATTGGCGGAAACAGAGGGGAAAGCAACAACAGTGAACGGGATCAGACCATCAATGCATTGCTGACCGAGCTTGACGGTTTTACCGCTTCAGATGGCATTCTGACAATCTGCGCGACAAACAGACTGGACATCCTGGATTCCGCGTTGACGAGACCCGGAAGATTTGATTTAAAAATTGCGGTAAACCTTCCTGACAAAGAGGCAAGATATCAGATCTTAAAGCTTCACGGCGCCGATAAAAAGCTGGCCGCAGAAGTCCACGTCGAAGCGCTGGCAAAAAAAACCAACGGCTTTTCCGGCGCAGAGCTGGAAAATTTGCTGAATGAATCCGCTCTCATCGCAGCGGCCGCGGATAAAGAATGGATT
>JAQUYZ010000246.1 GCA_028691625.1 Eubacteriales bacterium | reverse complement strand
CCGTTATGAATATTTTGGGTGTCCAGGATGGGGATAGTGAACAGTTTTACCGTGTCACGGATCAAGTACGGAATTATGCGGAAGAATGGTCGCAAAACAGCGATATTGAACAGATAAAATCGGGCATGGATGCTATAGAGCAGGATTATGGAACAGAAAATATGTTTCTGACCTTATATCAAAATGGAGAGCGGCAATACACGGCGGGAAATCCTGTGTATAGTCCTTTTATTGAGGCCACACTGACGGAGAGCGGCGAACACTATTTTACAATGGATCAAACCGGCATTTATAAAACTGACGCTGGCGAATATACAATTCTCATTGTAGATACAAACTTTCAAACAATGGATGACTGGTACTATATTGATAATCTGCCCCTGATTAACTTCTATATTTTGGTGATTGTTATCGTTATTGCTATAATTTTTATGACCAATCGACTTTTAACCCGTATGGTTGTAAAAAGTATCATTATCCCGCTGGATACGCTTGTTTACGGTGTACATCAAATCCGGGATGGCAACCTCAATTATCGTATAGAGTACGCCGGTAAAGACGAGTTTGCCGATGTATGCGCAGATTTTAATGAGATGGCGGAGAGGCTTTTGGTTATGTAAATGCCCGTCAAAGGGATGAAGATAGCCGCAAGGAACTCATTGCCGGTATATCTCATGATCTCTGTACGCCGCTTACATCAATCAAGACATATGTGGAAGGCATTGAATTGGGAATGGCCTCCACACCGGAGAAATTAAGCCATTATCTTGATACCATAAAAAGTAAAGCAATAGATATGGACAATATTATTAATCAGCTCTTTCTATTTTCCAAATTAGACATTGGGGAGTTCCCCATGCAGACAGAAGAAGTCGATATTGGGAAATGGCTTGACGGTTATATCGATGCCGTTTTAGAAGAATATGGGCACAGGGGCTTGCAAATCAATCTTGTGGAAAACATAACATCAGTAGCTGTGGATGTTGACAGCGTACAGTTCAGAAATGTTTTGACAAATATAATGGAAAACAGTGTGAAGTACGGCAACAAAGAGCAAGGAATTATGCGTATTGCCTGCCGGTCGGACAATAGCAACGTTGTAATCACTTTATCCGATAACGGCTCTGGTGTCCCAGAAGAAATGTTAGAGAAACTCTTTGAAATATTTTTCAGGGGAGATAAGGCCAGAACCAACACAAGCCGGGGTAGCGGATTGGGGCTTGCTATTTCAGCGAAAATCATGGAACTGTTAAATGGAACTATTAAGGCGGTCAATTCACCGGAAGGCGGGCTTTCCGTCATGTTAACGCTGCCGATTGCAGGAGGGGAATGAAAAATGAAAAAAATATTGATTATTGAAGATGACGCTTCTATTGCGGAAATAGAACGTGATTTTTTGGAAATTAACGGCTATGAAGCAACCGCAGTTGCAGACGGCGTGCAGGGCTTGCAGGAAGCTTCCTCCGGCCAGTATGATTTAATCCTTTTGGATTTATTACTGCCGAATATGGATGGGCTCGAAATCTGCAAGCGGGTACGGGATGTTATTGATATTCCCATCCTGATGGTGACTGCGAAAAAAGATGATGTAGACAAAATTAGGGGGCTTGGACTTGGCGCCAACGATTATATATCCAAACCATTTTCTCTGCCGGAACTTGTCGCAAGGGTAAAATCTCATTTGGCGCAATATGAAAGGCTAAAAAGCGGCAATGACAACGAAGGTAATATCGGCAGTAAATCCAAAGAACTTCAAATTGGGCAGGTAAAGGTGAACCTGCTGACGCGTCGTGTGTATGTCAGGAAAACCGAGATTGAACTAAAAAACAAGGAATATGAATTGTTGGTATTTTTGATGTCCAACCCCGACATCGTTTTCAGTAAGGAAACATTGTATGATCGTATTTGGGGGATGGAAGCATATGGGGATTTAAAGACGATTATTGTTCACATAAACCGGCTGCGGGATAAAATCGAAAAAGACCCCTCTAATCCCGTTCATATTGAAACAGTATGGGGGGCAGGGTATCGGTTTAAGGTTTAATTCAACTTTGCAGGTTTTCTGGTGCATTATGTAAAAGACAGACATCTATAAAGATGCCTGTCTCTTTGTGTTTCATAATAATTCACGGACATTACCATGCCGCATTGTAATTATCAAAATACAGCAGCAGGTCAACGCGAGAACCGGTCACAAAGGTTTCAAAGTGCAGATGGGGACCTATGCTTGTTCCCGTACTGCCGATGAACCCAACCGTCTGCCCCTACGTCACCGTCTGACCTGCGCTGACACTTAATTGGCTCATATGGGCGTATACTCTGCTTACCGAAGATAATTGACATTATCGTCTTTGTATTCTCTTGTTTTCACGGTATCGTCATCGGTATATCCCACGGTGATTCCAACAAAGGGATGATACCCTTGCGGTAAATTGATCGCAGACAGAAGTTCCGCGTTCGCTTGGAACGCCGCAATAACACTGGTCATTAAAATTGTGTTCAAGCTCATGTCGGTAGCGGCCAGCAAGACCGATTGCGCCATCAAGCCCACATCAATCTGTTCTGCATGAAAAGAGTTTTCGGGAGCCGATATGATAATGAGCGTTTTGGCTCCGTAGATTGGGTCGCCGCCGCCCATCATTTCCCCGGCTGTCTTAGATATTCGGTTCAGCAGCTCCATATTTTGAATAATCGTAAGCTGCCGCGCCGAATCACGATAACCACCGCCGCTGATCGGCGCTGCGTTTGCCGCAAGAATGAGTTTCTTTAGTTGTTCATCGCTGACCTGTTGGTTTGTGTAACTGCGGACACCTTTTCTGTAAATGATAGCTTCAAAAGTTTGCATGATAAAGACTCCTTTCTTATTTGACACATCAGTAATGACGGTTCGGATTTTTTCATAAATTCTCATAAAGCTGAATTTGATAACCGTCCGGGTCGGAAACCATATAGAACTTTATGGACTGATTTGGCGAAAATGGCCCCTTTATTGAAACGCTGACCGTTTTCTGGAACTTATCAATCATATCGTCCAAACCAGATACCCTAAATCCTATTGAAACGCCTTTTCCGGCGTCCACTATTTTCTCGCCTATCATACAGATAAGCTCAATCTTTGCGTCATCCCCCTCACCCAAGAAAACTATTTTCTGCTTCTTGTTTCCAAATTCCCTGTCAACGGCAAGCCCTAATAAATCTCGGTAAAAGGTGATGCTCCTTTCCATATCACTGACATGCAGCGTTATCCAGCTATATTTCATTTTATATTCTCTTTTCTTTATTTTGCGCTTGGATTGTCCTAAGAATGAATGATGAGAAATTGTTTGGTTTTCGCCCTAATATCCATGTCAAAACATTTGGATTGCCGATAAATCCATGTTCATTATAATGTTGAAACTGTGTTTTATCAATTTGACATTAAATTATTATCAGACAAAGTGCCAACAAAAACAATATGCTATGAAAAATATTTTTATGGTGAAGATTGTGTGATTGAACATGAATTTGCTCAGAAAGAAACCAATTGGGGGATTACATTACAGAAGGTTTCACTGAGTGAAGATTATTTTATTAGTGAACAGGAAGAACAACAAATAAAAGATTTTACAATATATCAGTATGGAAGAACTTTAGCAATGTTCAAACATGGAAAAGAGATTATGGAGGAGATGATAACGGCACATCTTTATAACACTACTTCTGTAATTGATGAAAATACTATTAGAAACATGGTTGCTGAAAAAGTAGATAAAGAATTGGATGCAACTGACGTTGTACATTGTTGTAATGAGATAATTGGAACTATAGATGATCTTAAAATATCAATAGTAAGATATAAAACAAAAGAAAAACTAATAACATCCGACATGCCTGTTGTAACGATGAATCCTTTTTGTGCTGGTAAAGCGGGAATGTCCAATATGGGCGTTTTAATTTTTTTTCCTGTCTCTTCAGATACATTGGTTGTAATTTATGATAGTAAAATATATTCAATTGAAAAGTTTTTTAGAAGTAGTAATGAGGATGATGTAAAACATCTGAACAAGTATCAGGTAATTAGTGCGGAAGAGCGTATTTTAGCTAATAAAAAAAATGAATTATCGATATATATTGAAGATACTAATTTAATGAATGATAGAGATGAATATAGATGT
>JAQUYZ010000245.1 GCA_028691625.1 Eubacteriales bacterium | reverse complement strand
TAATGAGTGCTAACAAGTTCATTGCATCTTGCAGCAGTTGCTTGAAGACATGATAAAGATACAAAATTTGGGCACAAATAACAAACAAGGAGAGGAGATTGAAAAAATGAACATCAAACCATTAGGCGACAGAGTTGTTATTAAAAGATTGGAAGCAGAGGAAAAGACAAAAAGCGGTATCGTGCTTCCGGGTCAGGCGAAGGAGCAGCCTCAGATGGCCGAAGTAGTTGCAGTAGGCCCTGGAGCAACAGAAGACGGCAAGACCATCCCGATGGAAGTAAAGGCCGGAGATGTGGTCATATTTTCAAAGTACGCAGGTACCGAGATCAAGTATGATGGCGATGAATACACCATTCTTTCACAAAAAGATATTCTGGCAATCGTAGGCTAACTGCCCGCACGATATTTACTGGGAAAATGTTAAAACGAATTGGAAAGGAAGAGAACAAACATGGCAAAAGAAGTAAACTATGGCGAAGACGCCAGAAGAAAATTGCAGGCCGGGGTTGACAAGCTTGCGAATACAGTAAAAATAACACTTGGACCAAAAGGAAGAAACGTACTCCTTGATAAGAAATTCGGATCTCCGATGATCACCAACGACGGAGTCACCATTGCAAAGGAGATCGAGCTGGAGGACGCATTTGAAAACATGGGTGCGCAGCTTGTAAAGGAAGTCGCAACCAAGACAAATGACATCGCTGGAGACGGAACCACGACTGCCACACTCTTTGCGCAGATCATCATCAAGGAAGGTTTCAAAAACGTAGCTGCAGGCGCGAATCCAATGGTTCTGAAAAGAGGAATCAAGGGTGCTGTTGATGTGGCTGTGGAAGAAATCAAAAGCATTGCTCACATCATAGAGACAAAGGAAAATATCGCCCAGGTTGCTTCTGTTTCCGCAGGAGACGAAGAAATCGGCGGATTGATCGCGGAAGCGATGGATAAGGTCGGAAAAGACGGCGTGATTACAGTTGAAGAATCCAAATCCATGGGGACCACTCTTGAAGTCGTGGAAGGGATGCAGTTTGACAGAGGATATTTATCCGCGTACATGGTAACCGATGCGGAGAAGATGGAAGCAGTGCTTGCAAATCCATACATTTTGATCACAGACAAGAAAATCTCCAATATCCAGGAGCTTCTGCCGATCCTGGAACAGATCGTTCAACAGGGAAGAAAGCTGCTGATCATCGCGGAAGATGTTGACGGAGAAGCACTCCCGACACTCGTTGTCAATAAATTAAGAGGAACCTTTGACTGCGTGGCAGTAAAAGCTCCCGGCTTCGGTGAAAGAAGGAAGGCTATGCTGGCCGACATCGCAGCATTAACCGGCGGAAAGGTGATCTCCGAAGAACTTGGTTATGACCTGAAGGAAGCAACTCTCGATTTATTGGGAACAGCAAATACAGTAAAGGTAAACAAAGAAAATACTGTCATCGTTGACGGCGCAGGAGATCAGAAAGAAATTCAGGCAAGAATTTCCCAGATTAAAGCGCAGATTGAAGAAACTACTTCCGATTTCGACAGAGAAAAGCTTCAGGAACGGCTTGCCAAGTTATCCGGCGGTGTAGCGGTAATCCAGGTTGGAGCTGCTACCGAGACAGAACTGAAGGAAAGAAAACTGAGAATTGAAGATGCACTGAACGCAACCAGAGCAGCTGTAGAAGAAGGGATCGTACCTGGAGGCGGAGTTGCATTTGTAAATGCAATCCCTGCAGTTCAGAAGTATGTGGAAACCCTCTCCGGCGATGAGAAGACAGGCGCCGTCATCATTATGAGAGCTCTGGAAGAGCCGGTAAGACAGATTGCGGAAAATGCGGGATTTGAAGGCTCCGTTGTCGTTTCCAGCGTGAAGAACAGCGACAAAGGAGTTGGCTTCAATGCAGCAACGGAAGTATATGAAGATATGATCAAGGCCGGTATCGTTGACCCTGCGAAGGTAAGCAGATCAGCGCTTCAGAATGCGGCGTCCGCATCCGCAATGCTGCTGACCACAGAAGCCGGTGTTGTGGAAATTAAAAAAGACGAACCGATGATGCCTCCGATGGGCGGCGGCATGGGCGGCATGGGCGGCATGATGTAAGCTGACCGCTGCTGTCACAATCAATAGGAAAATTTCTTAGGACTCCCTGCGGCTAGCAGGGAGTCTTTTCTAGGTATTTGCTTTTATAACCGTCGGCAAATTTTACAAATTGGCGAACCGTTCTTATTTATGTTGAAAAATGACGATGTTTGATGTAAAATACTTTAATACAAGTTTCAAGGATTGAAGTTTAATCACGAAGCAAACCTTCCATACTTATAGTAGTGTATGCAGATTTTTACTGCCAGACAGGATAAGACAGCAATGCTAAATGAGAAAAGAATCAAATTAATCATTATAGTTTCACTTTTACTGATTGAAACCTTTGTCTGGACTGCCAACGGTTCCGGCAATTCCTGGTCACTGGGATTCCTGGGCGGTCCGGACGGACCGGGTGTGATCGGCGAAGAAGACAACGACAAACCGGAGAACGAGGACCGGCCGGAAATGGTACAGGAGAACACTGACGAAGGGCAGCCGGATCAAAGCGAGGGAGACCGGCCGGATCAAATAGAACAGGCCCTGCAGGAGGCGGCCGGAAAGGGACTGCTGATCCTTGTAAACAAGGAACATCCGGTCGATCGGGAGTACAAGCCGGATGATTTGACAAGAATTAAGTACTTCGTTTCCGACCGGTCTGAGACGACAAGATATATGAGGGCAGAAGCGGCGGCGGCCTTTCATTTATTGGTGGAAAAGGCTGCAGAGGAAGGACTCGAGCTGAGGATGACAACCGCTTACCGCTCCTATGACTTCCAAAAGATCCTGTTCGACAGCTATGTGGAAAGGGAGGGTGAGGCAGCTGCCAACACCTACAGCGCAAGACCGGGACAGAGTGAGCACCAGACAGGGCTTTCCGCAGATGTTTCCTCACCCAGCGTAGACTATCAGCTTTCCAACGAGTACGGAAAGACGGAAGAGGGGGAATGGCTTGCCGGCCATGCCCATCAGTTCGGATTTATTATCCGGTTCCCAAAGGGGAAAGAAGAGATCACAGGCTATCAATATGAGCCTTGGCATATAAGATATGTGGGACTATTCGCAGCAAAGGAAATTTATGAGCAGAACCTGACGCTTGAAGAGTTCCTGCAGGAAAATAAGCTTGAGCAGGAATGAAAATCAATGATAGGATAAATCTATGGCAAAGATTTGCCGGAGGAGGAGGATGACAATGGCTTACTATTTTAATGAACCATCCCGCACCTTTAACGAGTATCTCCTGGTACCGGGGTATTCGTCGAAAGAGTGCAAGATGGAAAATGTCAGCTTAAGAACCCCAGTTGTGAAGTTCAAGAAGGGGGAAGAATCTGAGATCACCATGAATATTCCACTGGTGTCTGCGATCATGCAGTCGGTTTCCGACGACAATCTGGCAATCGCATTGGCAAAGGAAGGTGGAATTTCGTTTATTTTTGGCTCACAGCCAATCGAAAGCCAGGCGGCGATGGTAAAGCGGGTAAAGAGTCACAAGGCCGGATTTGTCAGGAGTGATTCCAATCTGAGGCCGGATCAGACTCTGAAGGATATTCTGGAATTAAAAGACCGAAGCGGTCATTCCACAGTCGCGGTTACCGATGACGGAACAGCGGACGGTAAAATCCTCGGGATCGTGACCAGCAGAGATTACCGTGTCAGCAGGATGTCCATCGATACCAGGGTTTCTGATATCATGACTCCTTTTTCCTCCCTCATTTACGCAAACGAAGGAATTACTTTGTCGGAAGCCAACGACATGCTGTGGGATCATAAGCTCAACGCCCTTCCGATCATCGACAAAAACCAAAGGCTTGTTTACTTTGTTTTCCGAAAGGATTACGATTCTCATAAGGCAAATCCGAATGAACTGCTGGATGCCGGTAAAAGATATGTAGTGGGCGCCGGCGTCAATACCAGAGACTATGCAGACAGAATTCCCGCGCTGGTGCAGGCCGGAGCGGATGTGTTCTGTATCGATTCCTCCGAAGGCTTTTCCGAATACCAGAAGGAGACGATTGGGTTTGTCAGAAGCAAGTATGGCAATGATGTGAAAATCGGCGCCGGTAATGTCATCGACAAAGAGGGTTTTCTT
>JAQUYZ010000244.1 GCA_028691625.1 Eubacteriales bacterium | reverse complement strand
AATCAACGCCCATTTCCCTTTCAGTCTTCTTCCTTTCAGGACAAACTTTAACGAACCCGCACTGAGTCCCGCCTCCACATCCATCTGAGGTTCCCAGCTTCCCTCATCCCAGAGCATCACGGTTCCGCCGCCGTATTCCCCTTTGGGAATCGTCCCTTCGAAGTTTCTATATTCCAGGGGATGATCTTCCACCTGTACGGCGAGTCTTTTGTCACGAGTATAATAGGAAGGTGCCTTGGGCACCGCCCAGCTTAACAGCGCTCCGTCCCATTCGAGACGCAAATCGAAGTGATTCCGGCTGGCAGCATGGTGCTGGACGACAAACCGCAGACGATCCTCGGGCTCTGACCTTTTCCCTTCCGGTTCTCCGGTGATTTCAAAATTCCTTTTTTGATTGTACTCTTGCAATTGAATGGTCATGCGATTGTCATGCCGTCGATGGCAACGGATCCTTGAAAGCGCAGCAGACCGCAGATCGACTTGATCAGCGTCGACTTGCCCGCGCTATTGGGTCCGATCAATATTGTAATACCGCGTACATCAATCATATAATCCCCCTAAAAATTCCCCAGGCACAACTTAAAAATTAAAAAAGTGGAAATGACGGAATAATAGATTCCTATTTCCACATATCGCTTGGAAGTTGCGAAGTTACTTATTTTTCGATCCTCTCAAACAGTTCTTCTACTGTATCCGGCACTTCGGAAAAGTCTCCCCGCATCATCTTTAATGCAATTCGTTCATTGCTGATTTCCTCTGCAGTTCTGATCCCAATTTTCCTGATCAGCGGAAGGGGCGGGCACCACCCCTGCAAAGCATGCTGCAAAAGAAAGAAACTGATGATCCCGGGTATAAGGAAAGCTTTACTCCTCTTCAACCCCAGGATTGAACTGATCAAAATAATAACAGCGGCATTTGTCTCTAAAACTCGTTCTGTGTCCCATTCCTTGTCTAAATTATCGATGCAGCGGTTCAGAACCGTATTCTTCTTGCTTTTATAATTATTCAGTTCATAGAGCTTGCAAATCGTTTGTTCTTTAATTGCCTGGTTCACATCGGGATCTGTATGGTACTGCACCCTTTTGCTCGTTGGATGTAATATACTTATTGTCATCATCTTCAACCCTTTCTTTTTTGTAAGTCTATTATTCATTATTTACCGGGTGGAAAATAAAATACCTCTATCTGGTTTCTCACCGACTTCTTTTGATTTACAACTCTTTTTAACATAAATTTCTTTTTTAAATCTATATATAAAATAGGGATTTGATTGGGGTTTGATTTAAGGAGGAAGCGAATCGTGAAAACACATAAAATTATTGTGATCTTCTTCATAGTAACCATTTTGATTTTTAGTTATATGAAATGTTCTACCCAAAGTGACTCGGGCACGGTGCAGACAAGCAGAACAACGAGCGGATCGATTGATATCTCAACGATGCCGGCTAATTCAGAATTTAAAAATGAAGAACCTGAATAAAAGAGGGCAGCAGCTATCTATCATAATAGAAGAGATAGTTGTTGCCTCTGCTTTTTTTAATACTGTACATAGCCATATCCGCCTTTCGAAAAATGGTCTCGATATTTCCGAGCAGAGGATATCAATTCTTTTCCGCTAATCCCCTTATGACCTCCCTTTCCTCCGAAGCATAAACGCACATCTTCGGAAAAAGCAGCAGAACGATGCTATCTGTGACCACTTCATCATTGTAAATTTTCATCTTTGTATTTCAGATGTTTCCCGTAAAACTCCAAAAGGAGCTGCGCACTGAATTTTAGTGCGACAGCCCCTATATGAAGTGAGGAGAGGAATGAAAGTTACAATACATACTGTTTTATATATTGTTTTGATTGCAAAATCGCCCTTTTTCGGTCATTCAGATTGTCCTCGAATGAGTGATCTTCCACTTCGATAACTGCAGCGCCTTTATATCCGATCTCTGAGAGCGCACAGAAGAATTCATCCCATTTGATATCACCATAACCAGGTATTTTGGGCGCATGATACTCAAGCGGAGTTGCAAACGGGCCCACCTTGTTATATTTTTCCGGAAAGAATTTTGCGTCCTTAATGTGGACGTGGAAGATCTTCTCCGAGAAATCGTAAATCGGTGCTATATAATCCATGCGCTGCCATACGAGATTTGATGGGTCATAATTTAAACCGAAATATTTGCTGTCGATTGCAGCAAACATTTCTTCCCAAATCTTCGGTGACATTGCAAGATTTTTACCTCCTGGCCACTCATCCATCGTAAAGAACATCGGGCAGTTTTCAATCCCGATCTTAACGTCTGCATCTTCTGCGAACTTTACAATATCCGGCCAGGTCTTTCTGAAGTCTGCCAGGCTATCCGGTATGTTCGTTCCGGGATCTCTGCCTATAAATGTGTTCACTTGGTTGACGCCCAACAGCGCAGACGCCTTGATCACCCTTTTGATATGGTCGATATACACTGACCGCTGTTCCATGTCGGAATCGAGAGGATTGGGGTAATAACCAAGCCCGGAAATCTCAATGCCTCTGTCTCCGGCATAGCCTAAGAGCGCATCCGCCTTGTCCTTTGTCAACTCATTGACATTGATGTGGGTTACACCGGCGTACTTTCTTTCCGCTTTACCCACCGGCCAGCAGCACATTTCTATGCACTTAAATTCATTTTCCGATGCAAAGTCAATGACCTCCTCATATGATAGATCGGAAAGTATCGCGCTTAATAAACCCAATTTCATAATCGTACTCCATTCTATACTTGTTTCCAGCCTTTGCTCTTTGCGGAATCAACAATTACTTCGCAAAGCTTAATCTCTCTTGCGCCGGCAGCAAAAGCAGGAAATTCTATCTCGCCTTTGCATCCGTTCAATATATAAATATATAATTTTTTAAATAACTGCTTGGATGTATCCGGAAAACCTTCATTGTGGCCGCCCGGAAAACTCGTGATCGCTCGCGCAGGCTCCAATAAAAGCGACGGGTCTTTGAGCAGCAGTTCGTTATTGCCATCTCTTCTGCCGATCCATACTTCGTTCGGGTGTTCTGTGTCGATCACAGCTGATCTCCTGCTCCCATAGATCTCGTAGTAGCATCGGTTTTTTCTGCCCGCTGCGACCTGATTGACCGTGAGCGAGCCGTGCGCCTTTCCGTTGAACTGCAGCAGGACAGTAGCATAATCTTCAGTGCCGATCTCAATATCGCCGTAATCCTCTGAGGTGAGTGTCTTTCCGGAATACGTATCGACCTGCTTTAGCGGTTTTTTCCGAACCGGGTAGAACGTGGCGAAATCCGCGCATACCCGTTCCACTTTCAACCCGGTCATAAACTCGACCGAATCCAGCCAGTGCGAACCGATATCGGCAACCGCCCTTGAATCCCCGCTGTACTCCGGCTCAAGCCTCCAATTGTAGTCTGTTTGATAGAACAGCCAATCCTGTTGATACGAGCCGTTGACCGCAAAGATCTCCCCAAGCTCACCGTTTTCGATCATTGCTCTGACATGATGCACCACCGGATAAAAACGAAGATTGAAATGAACCGCATTGACGAGGCCTTTCTCTTCTGCAAGCCGTACGAGTTCGCATGCTTCTGCGGTGTTCATTGCAAGCGGCTTTTCACAGACAACATGCTTGCCGGCCTCCAAAGCCTCTTTGGACATTTTGAAATGCAAGTGATTGGGCGTGCAAATATGTACGATATCAATATCCGGATTCAAAAGCAGCTTTTTATAATCGCCGTAATACTCCGGTATCGACAGCTCTTCTGCTTTTGCCTTTGCGGCTTCTTCGCTGACATCCGCCAGCGCTGTGACCTCTGTAAGTCCCGTTCTTCTCAATGCTTCGATATGAGCAGGCCCGATAAACCCGGTGCCAATAATACCAGTCTTTAATCTATTCATTTCAGTCTCCTATCAGTACCATATTAATTGGACTCAAAGCAGCACATCCGCTCCCGTTATTCACTTTTCTGCGACTTGTTTCCAAGCGCTACCGCAAGGATAATGATCGCTCCGCGAATGATGGTCTGCTGTGATACGCTTAAACCGGCAATGATCAATCCATTATTGATCATGCCCATCAAAAGGGAACCGATCACCGCTCCCATAACGGAACCTTTTCCGCCGGCCATACTTGTGCCGCCGATGATTACCGCCGCAATAACGGAAAGC
>JAQUYZ010000243.1 GCA_028691625.1 Eubacteriales bacterium | reverse complement strand
ATCTATGATGATGTGGACATTCCCATGGGGCGGCTGCGCATACGGAAAAAAGGAAGCGCAGGAACCCATAACGGCATGAAATCAATCATTTATGATCTGCAGGAGGACTGCTTTCCCAGGGTGCGGATCGGCATCGGAAGGGAACGGAAGATGTCCCTTGCCGGATACGTTCTCGGCGGATTCGCAAAAGAGGAGCGGGGGCTGATGGAGGAAGCAGTGAATCGGGCTGCCCAGGCAGTTGAATGCATGCTCGAAAAAGGAATAGATATCGCAATGGGTGAATACAATAAAACGAGGCAGGACAGTCTGCCGCCTCGTTGAAACGCGCAGATGAAAGAGAATTTTCTACTGATGCGTTATAAAACATCTGCTGAAGGGGAAGCTAAGGAAGATGAGTGACAGAGTCAGAGGCGGCAAGTTTAATGAAATAAAGGCTCTGGCGAAAAACGCCAAAGGATTTATCAATATATCAGGTATTTCAGAAGGACGGGCTATGCCTGTTGCATCGCTGATCATCAAGGAAAGAGAAGGACAAAGTCTGATCATCACCTCTTCCTATGCAAAGGCGAAAAGATTGGCTGAGGACCTGTCTTTTTTTGTTGAGCAGAAGATCTTCGTTATTCCTGATGAAGAACAGCTCTTTCTGAAATATGAAGCAAAGAGTCATGGAAGCCTGGAGGAGAGACTGACGGCCCTCAAGGCACTTTTATCCGGAGAAAGCTGCATCGTCATCGCTCCGGTTCTGGGTGCGGTGAAGAAGCTGGCGCCCCACAGGATTTTTCGGGAAAACACGGTGCGCTTCTCTTTGGGAGACGAGGCAGACCTGGAGGGGATCAAGAAGAAGCTCACCTTTATGGGCTATGAAAGGGCGGCGTACATCGAATCCAAGGGCCAGTACAGCATCCGGGGCGGCATCGTGGACGTATTTCCCGCTGACTCCGAGTACCCTTACCGTATCGAATTCTTCGATACGGAAGTGGATTCTATCCGAACCTTCGATCCCCTTACCCAGCGTTCTGTAGAGAATCTGAAAACAGCGGAGATCTACCCGGCGGAGCAGATGGTTCAGGAAGAAAACCTGTTTCGCCATGCAGCGGAAAAGCTGGCCAAGGCCTATGACAGCTTCTCTAAAAAACTTGCGGATCCGCAAAGGGAACAACTCCTCCAAAGAAAAAACCAGCTGCTGGAGTTTATCGGAAACACAACCAATATTCAACTGCTGGAGAATTATATTCATTACTTCTATGACGATACGGAATATCTTTGGGATTATATGTGTCCGGATGGAGTGGTAATGCTGGAGGATCCTGACAGAATCAGAGAAGTCCTTGAATTCAGGGAAAAGGAAGATAAAGAGGATTTCAAAATCATATTGGAACGAGGGGAAGCCGTTCCGGGAGATTTTAAAGCATTTCCGGGAAAAGTCGATCTGGAAAACCTCTACCGCAAGCCTGTCATTTTCTTTTTCACACCGTTTCAAAAGCAGTTGAAAGGGATTGAGCGGCTTTCTGCGAGCATTCAGATCTCTTCCAAGCAAGCCCCTGTTTTCAACGGCAGGATGGATTTTCTGGAAACCGAACTAAAAGGCTACCTGAAACAAAACTACGAAATCACCATCGTCTGTGCGACGGGTGAACGAATAGAAAATCTGAAGAATTTTACCGAGCGGTTTGATATCTCACATCAAATCAAGCTGGTCAAGGGCGGACTCACCTCGGGCATGGAATACCCGGAGGAAAAGCTCGTCTACCTTTGGGACGGCGATATCTTTACGACACAAAAGCACAGAAAACCGAAGACAACTGAAAAACGAGGCAAACCGATCAGAACCTTTACCGACATCAGAAAGGGTGACTACGTCGTGCATGAAAACCACGGAGTCGGTAAATTTATCGGTGTGGAACAGCTGACGATACAAAAAATAAAAAAGGATTATTTGAAAATACGATATGCCGGGGAAGATATGCTTTACGTTCCTGTGGAACAGATGGACATGATTCAGAAGTATGTCGGAGCAGACGGAGGTTCTCCGAGAATCAACAAGCTTTCCGGCGGTGAATGGAAGAAGGCAAAGGCGAAGGCGAAGGCTGCCATCGTGAATATGGCCAAAGAATTGCTTGAGATCTCGGCGGAAAGAATGACCAGGGGCGGGTATGCCTTTGCACCGGACAGCATTTGGCAGCGGGAATTCGAGGATCTGATTCCATACGAAGAAACGGCGGATCAGCTTCGCTGTATTCAAGAGATCAAGGAAGATATGGAACGGTCGGTTTCCATGGAGCGTTTACTCTGCGGAGATGTAGGCTACGGAAAAACCGAAGTTGCTGCACGGGCAATCTTTAAATGCATCGCCGATGGGAAACAGGCCGCGGTTCTGGTCCCCACCACCATTCTGGCGAATCAGCATTATTATACCTTTAAAGACAGGTTTGAACGGTTTCCGTTCAAGGTGGAAATGCTGAGCAGATTCCGGAACGAAAGGCAGCAGGAGGCCGTGATTGAAGCCGCAAAAAAGGGAAGCGTCGATGTGGTCATCGGGACCCACCGGCTGTTATCGAAGGATGTGGATTTCAAGGATCTGGGTCTGTTGGTCATCGATGAAGAACAGCGCTTCGGCGTACAACACAAGGAAGCGATCAAACGGCTGCGGAAAAATGTGGATGTGCTGACTCTTTCGGCTACTCCGATCCCAAGGACGCTGCATATGTCACTCATCGGAATCAAGGATATGAGCCTCATCGAGGAACCGCCCGAGGAACGGTATCCGGTGCAAACCTATGTATTGGAGCAGGATGCGGAGCTGATCCGCGATGTGATACAGAGAGAGCTGGACCGGGACGGCCAGGTCTATATCGTATACAACCGTGTCAGGGGTATTTACAAGGTGGCGTCAATGATTACCGCGCTTGTACCCGACTCCAATGTTGCGGTAGGACACGGGCAGATGAACGAGAAACAGCTGGAGGACGTGATGATTGATTTTGTAAATCATGAAACCAACGTCCTCGTAGCAACGACCATTATAGAATCCGGTATTGATATTCCAAACGTCAACACCATCATCATCCTGGATGCAGATCGTTTCGGACTTTCCCAGCTCTATCAGCTCAGGGGCAGGGTCGGACGCTCAACAAGGATGGCCTATGCCTACCTGATGTATCAAAAAGATAAGGTGCTTACCGAAGTGGCGGAAAAAAGACTGAGAGCGATCAAGGAATTTACTGAATTCGGAGCAGGCTTCCACATTGCCATGCGGGATCTTGAAATTCGCGGTGCCGGCAACCTTTTGGGGACGGAGCAGCACGGCCATATGATGAATATCGGGTATGAGCTGTACTGCAAGCTGGTGGACGATGCAGTGAGAGCGCTGGGCGGTGAGATCGTGAACCCGGATAGAGAGGAGACATCGATTGAAATCGATGTACCGGCTTACATACCGGACACTTACATTTCGGATGAGCTCCTGAAGCTTCAGATGTACAAAAAGATTGCGGCTATCAGGGATGATGAGGATGAGGCCGAAGTCATCGACGAACTGATCGACCGATTTGGAGAGCTTCCAACCGAAGTCGAAAATCTGGTCAAAGTATCCCATATCCGCGCAATGGCTGAAAAGTCTGGAATCACAAGGGTTCATGAGGAACAGAAAAAGATTGTTTTCGATTTTCAGGAAAAAAATCAGCTGACTCCGAAACGGATGGCAGAACTGTCTGCAGAATTTGGCATGGGAATTTTGATCCATGCGGGAGTAAAACCGTTTATTAAAATAAGTCATAATGGGAAAAATAAACTTCATCAGGTTACCATATTTTTAAACAAATTTATGGTATAATAATTCTATTGATTTAAGTGCGGCAGAGTCGCAGGAAGCGAAGCGATTCGGAGGCGAAGCCGTTGCAGTAAGGATGAATCAATAGAATATGCTTTGATGCGGCTCGCATACTATAATAACAATAGTAGATAAATTAAAAAAAATACAATAACAGAGGAGAGTAGCAAATGAAAAAGATGATAGCGGTTTTACTGCTGATCGTAATGGCAATGAGTCTGGTCGCCTGCAGCGGCGGAAGTGACAGCGGCACAGACCTTGTCAAGGTAGGAGACACAACAATCAATGATAGTGAGCTGGAGCAGTATCTGGCATTTACGGCATTTATTCAGGGTATTGATGTCAAACAATTCCCGGAAGA
>JAQUYZ010000242.1 GCA_028691625.1 Eubacteriales bacterium | reverse complement strand
TCCTTGTACTCACCAGTTTTTTTATTCTTGCGTCTTCTGACTGTACCTGCCATACCTGTCCCACAGATTGGACACTTTATAATACCGGATAGAATATGCTCATGTTCCAGACTATGCGTTTTGTTCCACTTTACTCCGGTCTCTTTGCGTTTCCTCTTTGCCAGCTCCCACGTCTTATCATCAATAATTGCTTCATGACAGCCATCTGCTAAGAGATAATCATCGGTCTTTACTCTTCGATACTGATCCCTGGTTCCCTTAACTTTCTCCGTTGTACTCTTTCCATATGCAATCTTTCCGATATACACTGGGTTATCAAGAATTTTTATTATCAACCCACGTGCGAAATAGTTTAACTCATGTTTCCTTGTTTTCTGCTTTTCATACCCGCGCTGATTCAAATAATCGCAAATAGAATCGGCACCCATTTCTGTATGAATGAATTTATCAAAGATAATACGCACAACTTCCGCTTCTTTCGGATTTACAACCAGTGTACTGTTTTCCTTGTCCAGAGTGTAACCAAATGGAGCCTGTCCACCATTCCATTTGCCTTCCCTTGCTTTCTGTCTGCGACCTTCCATTGTCTGGACCAGAATATTCTCACGTTCGATTTCAGCAACTGCTGATAAAACAGTAATTGTCAATTTTCCGGAATCCTTTGATGAGTCAATGCCGTCCTCTACACAAATGAGATTAACCCCAAAATCTTGAATGTACTGCAAAGAATTCAATACATCTGCTGCATTACGTCCAAAACGTGATAATTTGAACACCAGGATATAATTCACATCATCCCGTTCATTTGCCACATCCTGCAGCATCTGTGTAAATTCTGGTCTGCCAGTGATATTCTTGCCGGATTTACCTGCATCACAGTATTCTCTGAGTACTTCCATTCCTTGAAACTCAGCAAATTTTGTAAGCCGGTCTCTCTGTGCTTCCAAACTGTATCCATCCACCTGCATGGCTGTGGATACTCGAATATAGATATAACACTTTTGTTTTTTCTCTTGCATACCCTCTGCTCCTATTCCATTATTTTAGTATCTGCATCCAGCATTCTAAAATGAATCAACGCTTTTACAATTGCCTGTTCTTTCTCTCTCGTGCATTTAGGAACCCTCTTTGCAGAATCAGACGGTTTATTATAGGCTTCTCCTACATCAATTCCATATTTTCTTTTTATCTGCGCAATATACAGAGAAGATACCTTCAATCCATCTGCTTCTAAAACATAGGCTCTGATCTGCGCATAAGTTGCTTTTGCTTCTGCAACAGTAGGTTGAAGTTTACTGCAATCCAATACGAATTCTAATTCATCTGTCAAATCCGGATTTACCCTTTCAGACTTTTGTGTTTCTGCACCGGCATAATCAATCGGTATTTTAAAGGAAATGCTCTTAAGCACTCTTCCATCTGCCTGATTCTCCGGAAAAACTTCTATTCTGTTGATGAAAAGCCTGTACATCTGCCTTCGTTCTTCGCATGTCATATTTGCATATAGTTTGTCAAACTGATGAAACAATTCTTCTATTTTGCTTAGCGAATTTTCTCCATTTTCGGCCTTAGATAATTTCATCTTAATAGAATGCAGTGTATCCTCCGACAGCTCTAATTCATCATAAATATGATCAATTTCACCCTGCACTTTTTCATATGAAATATCGTAATCCTCTGACAAAATATCCAGATTATCCAATTCCTGCCCTAATTGATATTTCCTATGTTCCAGAATATGGATTTTCTTTCTGAGTTCTTTCATCTGCATTTTCAAAGCATCCACCGACAACTTCTCTGATCGAAGTTTCTCAACTTCTATTTGAAATTCAGCCATCGTATCCATATGGCACATAATCTCAAAAACAGCTTCATCCAATTTTTTCTGATTGTATGTGTGCTTGTTTTCACAGATACGACCACTGGATTTACGATAATTTCTGCAAGAATAATAATGAATGGTTTTATAATGCCCGCCCTTGTTTTTATTGACATGTTTATTCTTCGATGCCACTAATCCAGCCCCACAGACTGGACATTTGACCAGTCCAGACAAAATGCTGATACGATCAGGATTATCAACCTTCTCATTATTTCCCGCACGTGATTTCCTTTTTTCTTCAACCTGCGCCCACATGCTTTCTGTGATGATTGCCTCACATGCACTTTTTACAATAAGGATTTCCTTCTGGGTTCCGTCATTTTTCTTTTGATTCACCCTTCTGTTAAACATTAACCGTCCACAATAGAACGGATTACTTAGCATATGGGAAACCGAATCAAATGTAAAAGGTCTTTTATATCCCTTTATATCTTTTGTATATTCATGGTCATTTAGAAATCTTACAACAGAATTGATGGTCATGTCTTCTTCCAGGTACTTTTCAAAGATCAGTTTTACAACTTTTGCTTCCTCATGATTTATCACCAGCGTTTTTTCTGATTTCTGATATCCATAAGGAATAGGACCACCCGGCCATCCACCTTCAAGAATCTTCTGCATCCTTCCCGCATGAAACTGGACTTGAATATTTTCTCTTTCAATTTCAGCCACTGCAGATAAAATCGTTAACGTCAGTTTTCCACCCTGTGTCGAGCTGTCAATTGCATCCTCAACACAAACCAGATCCACATTATAATCTTCCAATAATTGAAGGGACTTCAATATATCTGCTGCATTTCTTCCAAATCTGGAGAGTTTAAACACCAGCACGAAAGAAATATGATCTTTTTCACTGGAAATATCATCCAACATCTGTAAAAAAGCAGGTCTCCCAACAATGCTTTTTCCGGACTTACCGGCATCACAATATTCTTCTGCTATCTGCAATCCCTTATATTCTGCATATTCTCTCAATCTTTCCTGCTGTGCCTCTAAACTGTATCCCTCCGTCTGGGCAGCCGTAGACACTCTCGTATAAATATAACATCTCTTTTTATTCACTTTATCATCTCTTTTCGGTTGCTCATCGTCATACAGTTTCTCTGTACAAATAATATATCGGATATTTCCCCATTTGCCAATAGCAAAAATGCCGATTACGAAAAAAGTAATCGGCATCCATTTTCATTTTTTCTGACTCTCTTTTGCTTTTTCCTCTGCTTCGATTTCAGCCAGAACCTGTTTTCCATATTTTTCAATCATGCGTGCCATAAAACTTGCAAATTTCTCCATGTTGTACCGAGTCTTTTCATCCAGTTCCATGCCAGTTAACGAATCGCTAATTCCCACATTTCAAAACCTCCTTCGCTTATTGAAAGGAAAATACCTTTCTAATGTACAAAGGAGATTCATGCGCATATTTTCTGAGTAATTTTTAAATTTAGCAAGATGGGCCAATCCACACAAGGCAGATTGGCCCATCCTAATTTAGTCACAAAGTTACTTTATTTTGCCTCGTTATTTCTTATGGATTCTTTTAGTTTCTGAAAGCTGTCCTCGCTGATGGTATACTCTGTCTGGCAGGCTTGCTGTTCTGCAAGAGGCAAAACAGCACTCCATTCAATTCCACTTGAATTGCTCACTTTTTTGACATAACCTTGACGTTCCAGATATTTTAATTCTGTTTCTATGTCATCGAAGGCTTTTCCCGTCAAATTTGATAATTGTTATGTATTGTATTTCTTTCCGTCTTTCAAATAATCTAACAGCTGAAGCAGCATTATCTCATCTCCTTTGCCATGGCATATTTTCCGTAATTGAAATACTGCTTTTAATTTTCTGTTCCATCACCCAGAAGCTCTGGCAATTTGGAACTACAAAATAAATCAATTCCTTTTTGAGCTACTTCATCAGAGGAACCCGTAAGGATACCAGCAGCTAACCAATATGCATTTTCTCCCTCCATGAAGTTTGCAATATCATCTAAATTTTTGCCATACTGGAACTCAATATGAGAACTCGTTTCCGGAGTGTCTGGTGCAAAGGCAAAATAGGAAAAGTCATCTGAGTTTTTATCTTCACTCTGATATACGGTAAAGCCCTCTTTAAGAGTATCACCGAGATTTTCATAAGAATGGCTGAATACCTCCTTGCCGTCTTTGTCTGTTCCACTAATGGTGTTGCCAGAAATTGTAATCTGATTTACACCCTTAACAAAATAGCAGTCAAAAGCGGTGCGTTCCGGATGTGCTGTATATTCATCAACAGCATCCTGACCATATAAGGTTCCAGTATAGGTTGCTTTCAGC
>JAQUYZ010000241.1 GCA_028691625.1 Eubacteriales bacterium | reverse complement strand
GTAAACGACATCATCACCGAGATCGAATCAAGAATCGGCGGTCTTGCGGAGGATAGTGAAAAAGCTTCAGAATACTTGGTATTGCGGGACAGATATAAGGAACTGGAGATCAATGTCACATTAAAAAACATTGAAAACATTGAACTGAAAAGCGAATACATAAAGGATGACCTGTCGGAGCTGTCCGGCCAGATTGATGAAATAAAGGACGATAAGACTTCCATTGATTCGGATATCATTGAGAATAGAAAACGCAACGAGGAGCTTGGGATTCTGGGAAATGAAACAAGAGACAAGCTTCTCCTCAGTGTAGAAAAAATCAATTCTCTGGTCAATCAAAACCAGCTGAACAGGGAAAAGCTGTCTACCATCGATAAAGACAAGGAAAGACTGAAGGAAGAGATTGCCGTCATTGAAGGAAAACTGGGAAAAGAAACGGAAAACGCAAAGGAACAATACATCGATAAAAGACGAATTGATGAAGAGCTGGCCGGTTTGGAATCCGACTTAGCGGATAAGATCAGAAAATATACAGAGATCACAGCAGCACTCAGCGCAGATGCCGAGGAGATCGACGGACAGAAAAGCAGGATTTATGAGCTTCACAGCATCATCAGCAATAAGAAAAGCGAGATCAACAGCCTTCTCAGCCTGCAGGGCACTCTGGACAAACGAAAGGGACAGATTATCTCTGAAAAGGAGACAGCCGGTGCTGCCGGCAGTGAACTCACGGAGCGCTATGAAAGCGCCCGGAAAGAGCAGGTAGTCCTGAAGAACCGGTTTGCAGTAATGGAAGCGGAAAACCGGGCATTGAAGCAAAAATATAATGAAGACGTTTTTCAAGAGAAGAAACTTGCACGGCAGCTTGAGGAATTAAAAATTTCCATCGGTCAAATTTCCACACGAAAAAAAATGATTGAGGAAATGGAAAGCTCTTATGAGGGTTATAATAATGCAGTAAAGTTTATCATGAAGTCAAATCTTTCCGGAATCAATGGAGTGGTTGCAGAGCTCATCGAGGTACCGAAGGGATTTGAGACAGCGATTGAGACAGCTCTCGGCGCAGCCTTGCAGAATATTGTCTGCGAGGATGATCAGAGCGCCCAGGCAGCAATTGGTGCTTTAAAGGCGAATAAAGCGGGACGGCTGACCTTCCTGCCGATCAAAAGCATGAGAAATTCCAATTTGAATTATGATCAAAGACTGAAAGCTGCGGAAGGTTTTCAGGGCTTTGGCGTTCAGTGTATCAAATTTGACCTGAAATACCAAAGAATAATGGAATATCTGCTGGGCCGTGTCATTATTGTGGACACGCTCGATCACGCGGTGAAGCTTTCTAAAAATACATCGGTAGGCGGCTTGCGTTTTGTTACGCTGGAAGGAGAGGTAATCAATTCCGGAGGAGCAATTACAGGCGGCACCTTCCGCAGCAACACTTCCAATTTGCTGGAACGAAAGACAGAAGTGAAACAGCTCGGTGAAAAGCTTGCTTCCATGGAGCAATCTAAGGTTTCCGGAGATCAAGCGCTTGAAAAAACAAGAGCTTCGATCCTTCTGGGCCAGGAGCAGATTCAGAAAATGGACAGGGAACACCGTGAAAAAGAACTGGAGCTTCTGTCAAAGGAAAATGCGATCGGAACCATGTCTCAGCAGCTGGCAGACCTGAAGCAGAGTAATGAAAAACACCAGAAGGAGCTGGACAATATCGAAGCGGAAAAGAAATCTTCCGAAGCGATGATCGATAACCTCAAGGCTGTTGTGGAAAAGGCCAGTCAAGAAATCGGAGAAATTGAGCGCAAGGCGGATACCGGTCTGATCCAGTATGAAGAAAGAAAGTTGCAGCTGGAAGCCGTCAATGAGGAAATTACAAAGGCCAGAGTGTCTGTTGGAACAACAGAAAGCCAAAAAAATCATGTAGACCAGCTTCTGACCAGAATTGAAGAGTATAAAAAAGAGCTAATCGAAGATAAAAACAGTAAGGAAAAGTCCTTACAGGTGCTGGATGGAGAAAAGCGGAACCTTCTTCACGGCGATAACAGTCTGGAGCGTGAGATTAAGTCCAGAGAAACGGAAAAAGAATCAATCGAAGGGTATCTTGAAGAAATCCAGGAAGAGAAGGATGCGGTATCTAAATACCTGAATGAAATCACCCGGAAAAAGGAAGAAATGGATGAGATTCTCAATGGATACCAGACGCAGAAATACGAGCTGGAAATCAAGCAGGCGAAATATGAGACTCAACTGGACTCTTACAAGGACAAGCTTTGGGAGGAATTCGAGATTTCCTATCTGCAGGCGATTGAGTTTAAAAAGAAAGAATTTAATCTGGCTGCAGCTGTCAAGGAAAGCAGGGAGATTAAAAACAGGATCAAGGAGCTGGGAGAAGTCAACGTGGGCGCAATCAAGGAATACGAATCCGTCAGTGAACGGTATGAATTCCTGAGCGAGCAGAGAAATGACATCCTGGGTGCGATGAATTCATTGCGGCAGATCATCGATGATATGGACAAAACCATCAAGCAAAGCTTCAAGGAAAGCTTTGATCAGATCATGATAAATTTCGAGAGCGCTTTCACTGAGTTGTTTGGCGGCGGGGCTGCAGAATTAAGGCTGGAAGATGAGAATAATCCGCTGGAATGCGGAATAGAAATTGTAGCACAACCACCCGGAAAGAAGCTGCAGAATATCAACCTCATGTCCGGTGGTGAGAAAACCATGACTGCAATCGCGATGATGTTTGCGGTACTGAAGGCGAAACCAACCCCATTCTGTATTCTGGATGAGGTGGAGGCCGCTCTTGACGATGCAAATATCGATCGCTTTGCCAGGTATCTGACGAACTTTAACGAGATCCAGTTTGCACTGGTAACCCATCAGAAAGCAACCATGGAATATGCTGATGTCCTTTACGGTGTGACAATGCCGGAACAGGGAATTTCAAAGATTATTTCCCTGAAGCTGGGGGATGCATTCGAATTGTAGGCTGACAGGTTCATTGTTCGAAAAACAGAGCTGTGCTTGCCTTTGCTCAGCGAAAATACTCACGCTTTTTTTATTATCACGATTCGGGTCGCTATTTTTAATCCAAAAAACAAACGTCCGTCACTGGCTTGATGGATTAAAAAAATACAAAAGAAAGGAAGAGCGTATGGCCTTTGGAATTAAGAAATCCTTTTTTGGAAAGCTGCAGGAAAAAATTGAAGATGTCATCTTCATGAGGCCTGAAATAGATGAAGACATGCTGGACGAACTGGAGGAGGTTCTGATCACCTCCGATATCGGCATGGATACGACCATGAAAATCATCGGGAGGCTGAGGGAAGACATTAAAAAACTGAACATCAGGGATCCGGAAGGAGTTAAGACGCAGATCAAAAATATTGTAAGGGAACTGATCGATAAAGGTGAGGCACATCAGCTGAGCAGCCAGGTTCCCATGATCATTTTGGTGATCGGAGTAAATGGCGGAGGAAAGACTACTTCCATTGCAAAGATCGCTAATAAATGCAGAAAAGAAGGAAAGACAGTATTGCTGGCTGCAGCGGACACCTTCCGTGCAGCTGCAAGTGAGCAGCTTGAGGTTTGGGGAAACCGAATCGGGGTAAATGTAATACGACATCAGGAAGGAGCAGATCCTTCTGCAGTGATTTACGATGCGATCCAGTCCGCAAAAGCGAAAAAGACGGATGTACTGATCTGCGATACGGCAGGCAGGCTTCAGACGAAAAAGAATCTGATGGCCGAGCTTGAGAAAATGAACAAAGTAATAGAGCGGGAATACCCTGAGGCATACAGGGAAACACTTTTAGTGTTGGATGCAGCAACGGGGAAAAATGCGGTTTCTCAGGCTAAGGAATTCGGTGAGATAACCGATATAACCGGAATCGTGCTGACAAAGCTGGACGGAACGGCAAAGGGAGGAATCGTGATCACCATATCCGACGAATTCCAGATGCCGGTCAAGTTTATCGGTGTCGGCGAAGGAATGGATGATCTGAAGGAATTTGATCCTGCTGAATTTGCAGAAGCAATATTTGAATGACGGCGTCAGCCTGGGATCAATCGATTTGAATAGGAGATATTAAATGTCAATGCCAATTGTAGCCGTCGTAGGAAGACCGAATGTCGGCAAATCAACTTTTTTTAATAAGGTGGTTGGGAGAAGAGTATCCATCGTCGAGGATACGCCCGGCGT
>JAQUYZ010000240.1 GCA_028691625.1 Eubacteriales bacterium | reverse complement strand
TTCGAAATCCGCATCATGGAATACTGTGCTTTGGATGCTGCCCATAATGCAAACAAAATAAACATGGCGCTTATGGCTCCTGAAGGGGTGTAGGTAAGATAGGTGGACAGATTTTCATAGATTTCCGGAGAAACATACTGAGACAACAGATCCCGGATGACTCCCATGGAAATGGAGAAAACCCCCATCAATTCACCTAATATAATGGCAATGGGTACCATCGACAGCAAAAAGAAGAATGCCAGCTCTGCCGCCACTCCCTGATAGTATGGATCTGACATTCTTTTTATAATCATCAGTACCATGTGAAGAATTCTTCTATTTTTCATACTTCGCTTCCATCAGCTTCCTTCTTAAATTCTGCAGTGCGATGGCTCTATGGCTGATCTGATTTTTCTCCGCGCCTGACAATTCAGCAAAGGTACGGTCAAAACCCAATGGAACAAACAAGGGATCATAGCCGAATCCGTTGCTCCCCTTCGGATGATATATCATATGCCCTTCGCACTCACCTCTTGCAACAATTTTTCTGCCGTCCGGATATACCATGGTGATCACCGACACGAACCGTGCGGTTCGGTCTTCCGGCGCCACATCGGTAAGAAGGGCAAGCAGCTTTTCATTGTTCTTCTGATCGTTTCCGTCTTCCCCTGCAAACCGTGCGGAGATGACCCCCGGAGCACCTCCCAGTGCATCTACCATGAGCCCGGAATCATCGGCAATGGTGATTTCGCCGCAAAGCTCCATGATTTCTCTTGCCTTTTTTTCAGAATTCTCTTCGAAGGTATCTCCGTTTTCCTCAATTTCTATGTCGGGTACCCCCGCATCGGCTCTGGAGACGACGTCCATGCCGAATTCACCTGCAATTGCCTGAATCTCTTCAATTTTATGCTTATTTTTTGTCGCAGCAATGATACGCATGCTCTCCTCCGTACTCTTTCTAAAGCTTATAACGCAATCGACAAATCTCCCAGGATCTGTTTCTGTATCCGGTTCAGCTCCTCACAGCCTTTTGCGGCAAGATCCAGCATCTGCTGAAGCTGCTTTGGATGAAACGGTGAATCCTCCCCGGTGCCTTGTACCTCAATATATTCTCCCTGATCCGTCATGACGATATTCATATCTACCTTTGCGGCGGAATCCTCCGCATAGGGAAGATCCAGAACGATCGTCTCTCCTTCTTCATCTCCCAGAATACCCACGCTGACGGCGGAGACAAAATTTTTCACCGGAATGGTTTCAATCATTCCGTTTTCTTTCATCCATTTCATGGCTTCCACCATGGCGATAAACGCTCCCGTAATCGAAGCGGTACGTGTACCTCCGTCAGCCTGTATCACATCACAGTCGATCCATATGGTTCTTTCACCAAGCTGATCGAGCTCGGTTACCGATCGAAGCGAGCGGCCGATCAGCCTTTGGATTTCCATCGTTCTTCCATCAATCTTGCCTCTGCTGGAATCCCTTTGCTTTCGTGTTTCAGTGGAGCGCGGAAGCATGCCGTATTCGGCTGTGATCCAGCCTTTTCCTGTGCCCTTCAGATGCTGGGCGGTTTTTTCCTCCACCGATGCCGTGCAAATAACCTTGGTATCTCCCATTTCGATCAGGACGGACCCTTCCGGGTGCATCAAATAGTGGTTGGTGATTTTAACTTTTCTTAATTCATCAAATTCTCTGTTGTCTACTCTGTTCATTCAGAACTCCTTTTGTCTAAGAAAGAAGAACTCTTACGAGTTCTTCATCATTACGCTTTCAATTACGTCGGCTACGTCCTCGCAGGCGTCGCAGCAAATTTCCATGAAATGAAGTGTCCGGCCCCAACCGTAAACTTCAAGCGGATCCTTCCCGTTTACATACAGGTTGCGAGTCGCCTTGGTAAACAGCTCGTCTCCCTCTTCTTCCATCCGGTTGATTTCAACGATGAGGCTGTGCAGAGTCTGTGATTTCCTGAAATTGTGAAACTCGCCGAGAGCTTCTCTCAAGGCCTCGCAGCATTTCACAATGATGCCTGCCATCTTCAGGGCGTCATCCCGCATGGTCTGAATGTTGAACATGTACATGCGCATCAGTACATCTTCAATATTATCTGTTACATTATCAATGGCATCCGCCATCGCAACGATATCTTCCCGCTCAATCGGTGTGATAAATTCCTTAGCCAGTTTTTTCATCATGATATGGCGTTCCACATCACCTGCATGTTCGATATTATGCATGAGCTTCATTTTATCCTCTAATTCGTCGGGATTATAGTTGTGCATGATATCATACAGCAATTTGGCGGCTTCACAGGAATAGTTGACCAATCCCACAAAGGTGTTGAAATAGTTATCATCTCTCTTTATTGCCATTGTTGCTTTCTCCTTTAACTGCTCCGGGGAGCAAATATTTTTAAAATATTTTCATAAAAATCAACGCCATAATAAATCCGATGGCTCCGCAGCCCGGGAAGGTCAAGACCCATGCAGATACCATGTTTTTCACTACGCCCCAGTTGACTGAGGATAGTCTCTTGGCCGCTCCGACGCCCATAATGGAGGTTGTTTTCGTATGGGTGGTGCTGACCGGCAAACCAAAGATTGATGCGGTAAACAAACATAATACAGCAGCCAGGTCGGCTGAAAATCCCTGATATTTTTCCAGCTTGACCATATCCATTCCAACAGATTTGATGATCCGATAGCCTCCGACGGAGGTCCCCAGTGCCATGATGACCGAGCACAAAACCATAAGCCAGACGGGAATCTCAAATTCCGTCACATTGCCCTGTCCCTGAGCTAAAAATATGCCGAGCATAAATACACCCATGAACTTCTGCCCGTCCTGTGCGCCGTGCATGAACGCCATCCCCGCCGCCCCCGCAACCTGCGCATTCTTAAATATAAGGTAGGACTTTCTTCTGTCCAATCTCCTGCACAGTTTTTCTATCGCCTTTACAACCAGCCAACCCATGCCCAAACCCATACCGGTGGACAGGACCAAACCGTAGAGCACTTTTACCCATTGATCCGGATTGATCCCTGCCATGCCTCCCTGCAAAGCGATAGCCGCTCCCGAAATTCCCGCGATTAAAGCATGGCTTTCGCTGGTCGGAATACCAAACCACCATGCAGCCGTTGCCCACAATACAATCGCAAACAGAGCTGCACACAGCGCAATGAGCGCATCCTCCGAGTTTCCTCCGAAGTCGACCATTTTGTATATGGTTTGTGCTACTGTAGCATTGAACATCGTCATGATGAATACACCAAAAAAGTTGAATATCGCAGCCATCAGAATAGCAGTGCGCGGTCCCAATGAACGTGTGGATACACAGGTGGCAATTGCGTTTGGCGCGTCTGTCCAGCCATTCACCAAAATCACACCCAAAGTCAAAATTGTTGTAACCACAAGAGCCGGATTCGAAAACAATTGGTTGATAAAATCACCTAGTAATACTGTCATTCATAGCCTCCTTTTCAAACGCTATTATCATATCATTTTTACCAAAGCATTACAATAATAATTGTCGAAACGGACACTGAACCGATCAAACTCGAAAGCCCCGCATATGCGAGGCTTTCGCTTCTATACCATGGAGTCAGTACTTACTGAAAAATTCAGAAAAGGCATTATCGCTTCGTGTTCGGTCCAAATCCTTCTTTTTTGGAATTATGTCCAAGATTTTGCTTCTCGAATGTACGCGGGACATCGCCGTCCTTCACTTCCTCCGCCGCTATTTTATTGCCGGCTTGATTCTTTTTCTTCATTTTTCATCACCTCTGACTTATCATTCCCTTTTCAAAGGCTGATATGCGATCGTATTCCTTTCTTTTTGTCCGGACATGATTTCAATCTGCAGTCTGTCTCTTACTCCTCCGACAGCTCCCACTGATTCGGTGGATGCCGCCGCCGCAGCATTGGCAAAGATGCCGCAAGCCTCCAGTTCCATCCCGTCCAGCACTGCAGTAATGAAACCGGCCGCAAAATTGTCGCCGGCGCCTGTCGTATCCACCGCTTCAGCCGGAAACGCCGGAATGTGATACCGCTCCTGTCCGTTTTTAATGAAACAGCCTTTCTTTCCCAACTTTATAGTGACATTTTTTACGCCGTATTGCAGCAGGCAGTCTGCCATCTCATCCGGATCTTCAAGGCCTGTCAGCATGGCCGCCTCCTCTGCGTTGGGCAGGAAATAGTCCAGATAGGGCAGCGCTTCCGCAA
>JAQUYZ010000239.1 GCA_028691625.1 Eubacteriales bacterium | reverse complement strand
CCAGTCCACCATAAAAAAATGCAAGCCCCGGAGTCATAAGACATACTAAAGCGGCACAGATAATCATAAAGGCGGTATCTCCGTGATTAATCATAAAAGTCACTCCTTTCCGTTTAAAATATACTTCAAATAAATTCGGAAATATTGTCCGGTATCATTCGTTTGGGCAATATCCTTTAAAATGATCATAAAAAAATAAGGGCTATGAGGAAATACCGCAAAACCCCTATTTTTATCAGGGAAATCCTTTATTATACCTAAAAGAGACATTATATCTCGATGAGATGATTTCTGGCAGCATACAGTACCAGCTCGGTAATGTTTTTGAAGTTATTTTTCCGCATGATGTTGGCACGATGGGTTTCAACTGTCTTGATAGAGATAATCAGCATATCGGAGATTTCTTTATTGCTGTAGCCCTCAGCCAACAACTTTAAAATTTCACGCTCCCGAACGGAAAGATCTTTTCCCCGTCTTTCGTTGGAGAGGAAACCATGAAGAAGAGTGGGGGCAAGTTCGGAAGATACGAAAACTTTTCCTTCTTTCACTGTATGGATTGCCTTGATCAGCTCTTCAAAAGCATTTTCCTTTAACACATAACCCTTGGCTCCGCTTTCAAAGGCGTCCGCCAGAATCTCTTCACTTTTATGCATCGTCAGAAAGATGATCTTCAGTTCCGGATATTGCCTGGCTATATTTTTTGCAACGTCTAAACCGCTTCTCTTTGGCATTGAAATATCCAGAATCAGAATATCCGCGGCTGTTTTTCTGAGACCTGCTTCAACTGCCAAGCCATCCTCTGATTCCCCTACTACTTCGATGTCCTCCTCCTGACTGAGCAGAATATGCAAGGATTCTCTGAGTATCTTATGATCATCTGCAAGATAGATTTTTATTTTTTCATTCATTTGTTATCGGCACCTCCACAATGATCCTGGTTCCTTTGCCCTCCTCACTGTCAATATGAAATCTGCCCCCCAGCATCTTCACTCTGTCTGCCATGGACGGAATTCCAACCCCGTATTCCCGTTTCTCTGCAGAAAATCCAATCCCGTTGTCTATGACCTGAAAATCATAAATACCATCATCCGTAGATTCCCCGGTAATAATATCTACCTTTCCTGCATTAGAATGCTTAACCACATTTGTAATTGCTTCCTGTAAGACGCGATAAATATTTAAGGTGACGGTTTCGTCAAAATGCGGAATGGGCTTTCTTAGCTGAAGCACGCAGGTCAACGTACCTGTTTGGTTAATCCCTTCTGCCATGGAGGCCAACCCGCTCGTGAGCCCGTTTTCCGTTAGCGGCTCCGGTTTCAAATTATTTAAAACATTTCTCATTTCTCTGATAGAATTTTCGGTTAGAGCGACTGCCATATCGGTGTTTTGAATCATTTTTTCCTTATATGGATGGGTCTTCGAGTTTTCCAAGGTTTTCTTGGTAATGCCAAGGATGAGTTTCAATGCAGCCAGACTTTGCCCCACACCGTCATGAAGATCTCTCGCAAGCTTCGCTTTTTCCTGCTCCTCCGTTACCGTCAGCAGGCGGGCCTGTTTTCGAAGCAGATCATTTTTAACTTTGATTTCTCTTTCATAACCGCTGATTTCCATAAATTTTTCCCAGGAATAAATATCGGAAAACTCCACAATATTTAGACCTTTTTCTTCTTCCTCCCCCGTTACCCTTAAACCGAACGTTTTATCAATGATTTGAAACATAATATATGCAACTCCGAAAGCCCAGCAGAAATTGACAAATAATCCAAGGAGCTGTACAAAAAATTGGCTTATGCGGTCCCCTGTATGCAAAAGCTCCTCTTTCATAAAAAACGGAAGCAGCAAGGTACCTGCCATTCCTCCGAACAAATGGATGGGAACTGCACCCACGGCATCATCAATTCCAGTCTTGTCCAGTAAATAACTGGACAGGTCGACGATCATACCGGAAAGAAAACCAATGATCAGTGCCGCCAGTGGTTCGAGGTAATAGGACGCGGCAGTAATCGCCACCAATCCTCCCAGGACTCCGTTAAAGATCGAAATTAAGTATCCTCCGTTCCTTGAAAGGAGAAGGTTCACAGCAAGTGCCCCCAGCATCCCCGATGCGGCTGCGAGGTTTGTATTAAGTAAAATCAATCCCACTTTATCATTGAAAGTCAAAATACTACCCCCATTGAATCCGAACCATGCAAACCAAAGAATAAAGACGCCCAGCGCCGCAAAAGGGATATTCGATCTGCTGCTTTTCGGTTTATTTCTTTTTCCGACTACCATCAATCCTGCCAATGCAATAAAGCCGGCTGTCGTGTGGACAACGGTAGCTCCGGCGAAATCAATAAAACCCAGGTAAGAAAGCCATGTGTCCTGTTTCAGGAATAACCCGCCCCAAACCCAATGGCCATAGATCGGAAAAATGACGACCGCGCTTATGATTGCTGCAATCTGTAAAGGAAACAGTTTGGTTCTTTCCGACATGGAACCGGCAAAAATCGTAACGGCAGTTGCCGCGAACATCAATTCAAAAAAGACAAAAGCATATCCCAAAGGAGACGCTTCCGTAATTCCCTCAAAGTGCCAAAAGCTGTTACCGATCCATCCTTGGTAAGTTTCTCCAAACATAAGAGGAAAGCCCACAAGGCAGAATCCTATGGTAGTAATCATAAAAGTAAGCAGATTTTCAATGGCTACCGAAATAACATTCTTGCTTTGGACTAAGCCGACCTCATAGCAAATAAAACCCGCCTGCATAAAGAAGACGAAGCACGCACAAATAATAATCCATATCGTATCGATCGATTGCAGCAACGAAACCTCCTCCTTTTTCTTGCACATCAGATTACAATTTGTTTAGGGCACACTAAATAATTACCCATTCATTATGGCACTCTCTGCCATTAAAAACAATAATATAAAAAGGAAATATCTCGGTGCGAGATATTTCCTGTTCTTTTTTCTAAACTTCTTCCGTTCAGACATACTTTCTCATATACTTTAAGGCGTTTTTTTCCAGCCTGCTGACTTGTGCCTGACTGATTCCGATTTCATCCGCCACCTCCATCTGGGTTTTCCCCTCGAAGAAGCGCATGGTCAGGATGTGTTTTTCCCGGCTGGTGAGCTTTTTCAGAGCCTCCTTCAGAGAGATGTTTTCCATCCATTTTTCATCGGTGTTTTTCGTATCCTTCACCTGATCCATCACATAGATCGCATCCCCCTCGTCGTGAAAAACCGGCTCAAAAAGAGAAATCGGATCCTGAATGGAATCCAGCGCCAATACGATTTCTTCCCTTGGCAATTCAAGATCTTTTGCAATTTCCATGATGGTGGGTTCCCGCTGCAGCTCTCTGGAAAGCTTTTCCTTTGACTGCAGCGCTTTGTAGGCGGTATCCCGAAGGGACCGGCTTACTCGAATGGAATTGTTGTCTCTTAAATACCTCCTGATTTCTCCTACAATCATTGGAACCGCATAGGTTGAAAATCTAACATTGTGAGACGTGTCAAAATTGTCCAGTGCCTTGATCAGGCCAATGCATCCCACTTGAAATAAATCATCCGGATTTTCTCCCCTATTACTAAAACGCTGTATTACACTTAAAACCAATCGCAGATTTCCTTTTATGAACTCGTCTCTTACCTCATTATCGCCCCCCTTGATCTGATCAATCATTCGTTTCATTTCTACATCTTTGTAAACCGGCAGCTTTGATGTATTCACACCACAGATCTCTACCTTGCTTGCCATGATAAGGACCTCCGCTTCCTGTTTTGCCCCCCTGAGCATCACGGATGCTATACCTTATTCTTAACAATCGGGTATGCTTTTATGCAGTATAAATCTCCAAATCTCTCTACTTTTCTATCCCAACTTTTTAATTTCTTTCCGGAGTCTTCCGATGATCTTTTTTTCCAGCCTCGAAATATAAGACTGGGAGATTCCCATCTTGTCTGCCACCTCTTTTTGTGTCATTTCCCTGCCGCTGATCAGTCCGAACCGCATCTCCATGATCTGTTTTTCGCGAGTTGACAATTTTTTCAGTGCATAAACAAGCAGGTTCCTGTTTACCTCTTCTTCAATGTGATTGTAAACGATATCATTCTCTGTTCCGAGGATATCGGAGAGCAGCAGTTCATTGCCATCCCAATCAATATTCAGAGGTTCGTCGAAGGAAACCTCACTTTTCGTTCTGCTGCTTCTGCGCAGATAC
>JAQUYZ010000238.1 GCA_028691625.1 Eubacteriales bacterium | reverse complement strand
TGCCAACGCAGGGATATTCCGTGTGACCGGATTGAAGGCATCCGAATTCTTTACGGAGGATCCCGTCGAAAAGCCGGTCATGGTCTCCCATAACGGAAAGACGTACAAGGTGGTATCCTCTTATCTGGATGAAGATAAAAACAACAGCGCAGTTTTGTACTGGATTGACATGACAAACTACGAGGTGGTCAAATCTCTTTACAAAGACGAAAAGAGCTGTTTTGCCTATGTCATCGTAGACAATTACGACGAGCTTATCTCCAGTTCCCCGGACGACAGGAAATCCATCGTTGCGGCGGAGATCGAAAAGGCAATACGGCAATGGGCGGCAAAGCTGTCGGCTTCCATCACCCGATCTCGAAACAATCAATATTTTGTCGTGTTTGAGCATAAACATTTCGAAAAACTGGAAACGAGCAAATTCTCTATTCTGGATGATGTGAGAGAAATTGAAACAGATGCGGATTTTCCGGTTTCTCTGAGCATCGGAATCGGCGTAGGCGGCAAAACACCCCAACAGGGAGATGAGTACGCGGCATCCGCACTGGACCTTGCATTGGGACGTGGCGGGGACCAGGCTGTCGTAAAAAAGGTGAGCAAAATTGAATACTATGGAGGCAGACTGCAGACCGTAGAAAAGAGAAACAAGGGAAAATCGAGAATCATGGCCCATGCCCTGAGACAATTGATCGATCAGTCCAATCAGGTTATCATCATGGGACACAAAAAGCCCGACATGGATTCCTTCGGCGCAGCTTTGGGTATCTGCAGGATCGCAAAGAACAGAAATAAACCTGTTTTTGTGGTCATGAATTCCTATAACGAATCCTTAACGGATATGGTTCAAACGGCGGAAGCCTCCGGCAATTATAAATTTATCAATAGTGGGCAGGCGTTAGAAATTGCAGATAAAGACACCCTGATTGTTGTTGTGGATACCCATCGGCCTAACATGGTGGAATGCCCCGAGTTGCTGACCAATGCAGATAAACTGGTGGTGATCGACCATCACCGAAAAACGGAAGAGTTTATCGACAATGCGGCACTTTCTTATATGGAAGCGTATGCGTCCTCCACCTCGGAATTGATTACGGAAATTCTTCAGTACAGTGGAGGAGAGAAAAAGGATATCGATAAATTTGAAGCGGAAGTTCTGCTTGCAGGGATCATTGTAGACACAAACCGTTTCTCCATCCGAACCGGCGTAAGGACCTTCGAGGCCGCTTCCTGGCTGCGGAGGATGGGCGCCGATACGGCCAATGTAAGGCAATTCTTCCAGACCGATATGAATTCTCTGAAGCAGAGATCAAAGATCGTTGCCAGTGCAGCAATGCCGACACCGGGCATAGCCATTGCAAAGTGCCAAGGAAAGCATACGGATGTGCAGGTGATCAACTCCCGTGCAGCGGATGAAATGCTCAACATCAAGGGCGTCAAAGCAAGCTTTGTGATCGGTGAAAACGACGAGGGCCTTACTGTCATCAGCGCCCGTTCCCTGGGAGAGGTAAACGTACAGACCATCATGGAAAAGCTTGGCGGCGGCGGCAACCTTACAAAAGCAGGCGCGCAGATTGAAATTCCTGTGGAAGAAACCATGGAACTGATCCTGAAACTGATCAGCGAAAGCGAAACGAAATAGGAGGAGAACAACATGATAGTAATATTGATAAAGGACGTAAAGGGCGTGGGAAAGGCCGGTGAGGTCGTAAAGGTCAGCGACGGTTATGCCAGAAATTTACTGCTGCCAAGAGGTCTTGCGACGGAAGCGACGGAAGGAAATGTAAGAAATTTGGAAAAGCAGAAGGCGATTAAAGAAGAGCAAAGACAGAAGGAATTGGCAGAGGCCAGAGGATTGGCAGAAAAAATCGGACAGCTTCAGGTCACGATTAAAACCAAGTCGGGAGAAGGAGGCAGATTGTTCGGCTCCATCACAACGAAGGATATTGCCGATGCGTTGGCAGAGCAGTGCAAAATCAGCATTGACAAGAGGAAATTTGTATTGGAAAATCCAATTAAACATACGGGTGAGTTTGAATTGGATATTAAAATATATCCCGAGGTCACCGCGAAGCTGAAGGTTACCGTAGCCGTATAACGAGGCGAAAACGTCTCTATGGATGCGTTATAACAGAGAGGGTAAAGTATGAGTCAATATGAAAGGATTCCACCGCATAGTGACGACGCGGAAAAGTCGGTGCTGGGTTCCATCCTTTTGGATAAGGACGCTCTGTATGAAGTGCTGGAAATATTGAAGCCGGAAGACTTTTACAATGATATGCACAGGGAGATCTATTCCGCGGTCATTGAATTATACAGAAAGAGTCAACCCGTCGACATCCTCACCGTTTCGGAGGAGCTGAAAAAGCGAAAGTCCCTGGATATGGTCGGCGGAAGAGCGTATATAGCGCTGCTGTCCACGTTGGTTCCATCCACCTCCAACGCGGGGGAATATGCGAAGATCATCGCCGAGAAAGCAATTCTCCGAAAGCTTATCGGGACAGCTTCGGACATTATTGAAAAGGGCTATCAGGAAAAGATGGAGTCCTCCGAGGTGCTGGACTTCGCGGAAAGAGGGATTTTTGAAATCGCCCAGGCCAGACAGACAAAGGACTTTGCACTGATTAAGGATGTGCTCTGGGAAAATATCGCGAAAATCGATGAAATGTCCAAGCTGGAAGGGAATATTACCGGTCTGACAACCGGTTTTACCGACCTGGATGCCAGAACCTCCGGAATGCAGAAGTCGGACCTGATCATGCTGGCCGCAAGACCCAGTATGGGGAAAACGGCGTTCGCCTTGAATATCGCCCAGCATGCCGCCATCAAAGCCAAGGCGAAGGTATTGATTTTCAGTCTGGAAATGTCCCGGGACCAGTTGGGCCAGAGAATGCTCAGTATGGAATCCCGCATCGAAATGCAGAAGCTGAAAACAGGAAACCTGGAAAGAAAGGATTGGGATCAGATCCACATTGCACTGGACACCCTGTCCAGGACCAGCATTTACATAGACGACACGCCGGGCATCACAGCAATGGAAATCAAGAATAAATGCAGAAGACTGAAAGCAGAAAAGGGACTGGATCTGGTCGTGATCGACTATCTGCAGCTTATGTCCTTTGAAGGACGGGCGGAAAGCAGACAGCAGGAAATCACCGCGCTCTCCAGGTTCCTGAAGCAGCTCGCCAGAGAAATGGAATGCCCGGTCATCGTTTTATCCCAGCTGTCCCGTGCACCGGAGCAAAGACAGGACCACAGACCGATCCTTTCCGACCTTCGCGAATCCGGATCCATCGAACAGGATGCAGATATTGTAATGTTTTTGTATCGTGATGAATACTATAACCCTGAAACTACAGATAAACCGAATATCTGTGAAGTAAATATCGCAAAGCAAAGAAGCGGACCCACAGGAAGCATCGAGCTTACATGGCTTGGAAAATACACGAGATTTGTCGATAAAAGTCGCTTAAGCGAAAAATAAGAGGTGGAACCCCTGAAAGGAACAGCCATAGGAGGTATAATAATGAAGGTTACCGAAAACATGCTCCTCAACGATATTCTTGATCTGGATCCGGATCCGACGGATGTCTTTCTTCGCCATGGACTCAACTGCCTGGGCTGTCCGGGCGCGCAGAGCGAAAGCCTGAAAGAGGCGGCGGAGGGACACGGGATCGACCTAAAAAAACTGATGGATGATTTAAACGATTTTATAGACAGCGAAAAATAGAAAAGGAGCGGTTGTATGCCAGGTTTAGCAGTTGTCGGATCCCAATGGGGAGACGAAGGAAAAGGTAAAATAATAGATTATTTAGCAGAAAAAGCAGATATGGTAGTCAGGGGGCAGGGCGGTAATAATGCCGGCCACACCGTGGTGATCGGTGACAAAAAATACGCGCTTCACCTTATTCCGTCAGGTGTTTTGAATCAAGGCGCAGTGAATATTATCGGCAACGGCGTGGTTTTTGATCCGGAAGGCTTCTTCAAGGAAATTGAGAATTTGGAAAAGGATGGGATCGAGACCTCGAATATTTTTATCAGTGACCGTGCCCATATCGTATTTCCTTATCATAAAATTTTGGACGAGCTGTATGAAGCCGCCAGGGGCAAGGACGACATCGGCACGACGAAAAAAGGAATCGGTCCATGTTATATGGACAAGATCGAGCGCAGTGGAATCCGAACCTGTGATATGCTGGATGAAAACAGC
>JAQUYZ010000237.1 GCA_028691625.1 Eubacteriales bacterium | reverse complement strand
AAGCGCATCACTCCGTTTCTCCTGGATGAGGTCAAGACACTGACCTTCGGCAGCAGTCTGGAAGCCAATATCAAGCTGGTTTTAAATAATGCGGAAATCGGTGCAAAAATTGCATCGGCATTAAAAATTTAATTGGTTAACGAGAGAAATAAAGGGATTATATAGTGGAAAAGCCTTTCGATTTCCTGTTTTAAAAATTGCAAATATGGTATAATTATCATAGTTGTGATTCTAAGACGGACCCCCGAAGCGATGATCCGGGCGGTTTCCTGTCTTAGCGAAAGAAATATTAATGTGGAGGAATAAAAATGAAAGATTTAAAAGGCACAAAAACTTTGGAGAATTTACTTGAGGCGTTTGCCGGGGAATCAATGGCCAGAAATAAGTATACTTACTATGCTTCAAAAGCCAAAAAAGAAGGTTATGAGCAAATCTCTGCAATCTTTACCGAAACGGCCGCCAACGAAAAGGAGCACGCCGAGCTCTGGTTCAAGCTGGCCCATGGAATCGGAACAACTTCGGAAAATCTGGAAGATGCCGCCAATGGGGAAAACTATGAGTGGACCGATATGTACGCCAATATGGCCAAGGTTGCCAGAGAAGAAGGTTTCCCTGAGATCGCCGCACAGATGGAGGGCGTAGCAACGGTTGAAAAAGAACATGAGGAAAGATACAGAAAACTGAAGAAGAATATTGAAGAGGGCAAGGTCTTCGAGAAGGATGACGTGGTAGAGTGGAAGTGTGCAAACTGCGGCTATACCTATACCAGTCAGAAAGCTTTTGAGAAATGTCCGGTTTGCGATCATCCGAAGGCTTACTTTGAACTGAAGTGCAGAAATTATTAAAATAAGAAATTGAATCATAGCTGGAATTGATTTTCCTGTCTTTGCAGGCAGACCTTCTTTATAAGGTTTGCCTGCATTTGATTTTGTGGGGAAAACATCAGTTCTCAAAAGGAGTCTTTTATGTTAGAATATTAGAGTAAAAAACGAAAAACGGAATGGAGTGTTATATGGATTACTTAGATAAACTGAATCCTCAGCAGAGGGAAGCCGCCGTACATAAAGAAGGACCTTTGCTGATTCTGGCCGGTGCAGGCAGCGGTAAGACCAGTACCATGACCCATAGAATTGCCTATTTGATAAAAGAAGAGGGCGTTGCCCCTTATCATATTCTTGCTGTTACCTTTACCAACAAAGCGGCCAAGGAAATGAGAGACAGAGTAGAGGAGCTGATCGGAGACGGGATCAATATGTGGATCCTTACCTTCCACTCCGCCTGTCTGCGCATTCTTCGCAAAAATGCGGAGTTGATCGGCTATACCAAAGATTTTATCGTCTATGACCCTACCGACCAAAAGGTGGTTATAAAAAACTGCATCAAGGAGCAAAATGTCGATGAGAAGAAGTATCCGCCGCAGTATGTATTAAGCATCATCAGCGACTGCAAGGAAAAGGGGATCAGTCCGAAGCGGTATGCCGAGATCAATGGTGTCGATTTCAGGAGCAAGATCATTCTGGATCTTTACACTGCCTATGAAGGCGTATTGAAGAAGAACAATGCCATGGATTTTGACGATCTGATCCTGAGAACGGTACAGCTCTTCGAAAAGAATGAGGACGTGCTGGCATTTTACCAGGATAAATTCAAGTACATCATGGTGGATGAGTACCAGGACACCAACTTTATCCAGTACCGGTTCATAAAGCTGCTGGCGGAAGCACATAGTAACATCTGCGTGGTGGGAGATGACGATCAATGCATTTATCAGTGGCGGGGTGCGGACATTAAGAATATCCTCGACTTTGAGAAGGATTTTAAAAACACAAAGGTAATCAAGCTGGAGCAGAATTATCGTTCCCATGCAAACATACTGGATGCTGCGCATTCCGTCATAGAAAAAAACAAGGGCAGGAAGCACAAGAAGCTCTGGACCGACAAGGAAAAGGGTGAAAAGATCAAGTACTACCGTGCAGACAATGAAAAGGACGAAGCAAGATACATCGCCCAGGAAATCGACCGGCTGCATTGCAATGAATTGAAATACAGCGATTTCGCCGTTTTATACCGTACCAATGCCCAGTCAAGAACCTTTGAAGAGGCGCTGTCTGCAAGAGAGCTCCCTTACCGTGTTCTCGGCGGAACCAGGTATTATGACCGGAAGGAAATCAAGGACGTTATGGCGTATATGAGGTTGGTGCAAAATACAGCCGACGATTTGAGCCTGACCAGAATTATCAATGAGCCGAAGCGCGGCATCGGGGATAAGACGCTGGAAAAACTGAGAACACTGGCCTCCGTCCGGAACGAGAGCCTGTTTGATTCATTGACGGATGACGAGATCGTCGAAGGACTTCCCTCCAAGGCAGTGGAAAGCATCCGTGAGATGATTGCAGTTCTCGGCCAGTACAGCCAGGAAAAGGAGAATCTCAAGGTTTCGGATCTGTACGACGGACTCTTGATCCGGACAGGCTATTTGAGAAATCTGGAGCTGCAGGATACAGTGGAAGCCGAGGGAAGGATCGAAAACCTTCTGGAATTCAAATCCGTAATCTATGATTATGAAAAGGACAACCCCCAGCTGTCTTTATCCGAATTTATGGAGAAGGTCGCGCTGATGTCGGAAATCGATAATCACGATGCAGGGGAAAACGCAGTGGTGCTGATGACGCTTCACAGCGCGAAGGGGCTGGAATTCCCGGTGGTGTTTATGCCGGGAATGGAAGACGGCCTATTCCCCGGATGGCGTGCTTTCGATAAGCAGGACGGGATCGAAGAGGAAAGAAGACTTTGTTATGTGGGCATGACCAGGGCAATGCAGAGGCTGTATCTGACCAGCGCGGAAGTGCGTACCTTGTACGGTAAAACCGATTATACAAAGGAGTCTCAGTTTTTAAAGGAACTGGACAAGCGTCTGATAGAAGGGGATGCAATCTTTGACAAAAAGAGCGGTGCGGTTGACTACTCGGGTTCCGGAACGGCAAGAAATGCAGGCTGGAGCCAGGGAGGAGGCAATGACGGCTACTCCGGTTCGGAGATCTTCCGCCCCTTTGATCAGCTGAAATATATCAAGCAGAGCCAGGCTGCCGGAACATCCGGTGGCAAAGGAGGCGGCCCCGATATGAAAACAGGAGACAAGGTCAGCCACAATAAATTTGGGGAGGGCCTGGTTCTCGCAGTTGACGGGAGCACGGTGACCATCGCCTTTGACTCCGTAGGAGTGAAAAAGCTTGCGAAGGACATCGCGCCGATTAAGAAAATATAAGCGAACGATCCCCGCCCCGCCGGCTGGCGGGAGCAACTTAAAGGAGTGCGCGGCTATGAGTGACAAGCTCAGTTTAATGAAGGAAAAGGTCAGGATTCTCAATGAGGCGGCGAAAGCATATTATCAGGAAAACCGGGAGGTCATGCCCAATATAGAATATGACAAGCTTTACGATGAGCTGCTGGAGCTGGAAAAGGAAACGGGAACCGTTTTATCAAACAGTCCGACCATTCACGTCGGCTATGAGTTGATGAGTGATCTGCCAAAGGAGATCCATGAAAAAACCATGCTTTCCCTTGATAAAACCAAGGATGTGGGAGCATTGAAGGAATGGCTCGGAAATCAAGCAGGGCTGATTTCCTGGAAGCTGGACGGTCTGACCATCGTGCTGACCTATTCCGGCGGAAAGCTGACGAAGGCTGTAACCCGGGGGAACGGTGAAATTGGTGAGGTCATCACCAACAACGCAAGAGTCTTTACAAACCTCCCGCTGACCGTCTCTTATAAAGGAGATCTGGTATTGAGAGGAGAAGCGGTGATCCGATACTCGGATTTCTATCAGATCAACCAGGAAATCGAAGATGTGGCGGCGAAGTATAAGAATCCGAGAAATCTTTGCAGCGGCTCGGTGAGACAATTGAACAACAGGATCACAGCGGAGAGAAATGTCAATTTCTTTGCTTTCTCCGTCGTAAAGGCGGACGGCGTTGACTTTGAAAACGCCAGGACAGTACAGATGGAATGGTTGCGAAGCCAGGGCTTTGAAGTTGTCGATTATAAGAAAGTGGATTCCACAGGACTGGAGGAAGCCGTTGCATGGTTTGGTGCCCGTATCGCGAGGCATGATCTTCCATCAGACGGGCTGGTGCTGACATTGGAGTACATCTCCTACGGAGAATCCCTGGGCTCCACGGCAAAGTTCCCGAGAGACTCCATCGCATTCAAAT
>JAQUYZ010000236.1:835-4220 GCA_028691625.1 Eubacteriales bacterium | reverse complement strand
TCGATTTACACCTCCATACGATATACTCAGACGGTTCGGATGAGCCGGAAGAAATACTCAGAAAAGCAGACCGACTGGGTTTGCAATATATCTCAATCACAGACCATGATTCTCTGGCCGCATACGAAGAGCTGAGCAGCAGGACCCTATCCCGGCGGTTTGGAGGTGTGCTGATCCCTGGCTGTGAGTTTTCCGTCGCCCATGACAAAATGCCCATCGAGGTACTGGGCTACGGGATAGACTTTGAGGTAATTCGCGCATCCGGTCTCGTCTCGGAGGAGTGGTTCCTTGAACGGGAAAACCAATATATCGGCAGGATGAAAGAAATCTGCAGAAATCTTAACCTGAAGCTGACCGAATCCCTTTCGATTAAAAACGGCAAGGCTTTCGCAACCCAGATCATCCATGGGGATTTGAGAAAATATCCCGAGAATGAAAAATTCTTTACTTCGGAGATCTGGTCAAGTGTCAATGCCTTTTACAGAACCTGCATCAATAATGAGGACAGTCCCCTTTTCCTCAATCAGATAAAGGATTATCCCACTCTGAAGGAAATAACCGGACTGATAAAAAAAGCGGGAGGAAAATCATTCCTTGCCCACCTTTACGGATACTTTACGGACGATCATATGAGATTTCTGGATTCACTGGTATCGCTCCATCTGTTGGACGGGATCGAGTGTTATCATTCTCTTCATTCTCAGAGTCATACAAACTCCCTGCTGAATTACTGCAGTACCCACGGGCTGTACGCATCCGGCGGAAGCGACTATCATGGTGCCTTGAAGCCGGATGTGTTGATCGGAGAAACTGTAGATGGGATTCATATTCCATTCGAAATATTGGAGCCGTGGCTTAAATAGGCATTAAGAACTTTCTGTAGTTAGATAGTGATTCCATTCCGTTGCCTTTTCAACTTCTTCAATCATCAGTTCTACCGTAATCAGCTCTGCTTTATAAAAGGTCATATTGTGTTTTAATGATATCAATAAATATTCAGGGACTGATTGTTTCCTATATTCGTTATATGCCCGTTCGGTTGCATCATCATTTTCTTTTATGCGCACTGCCCTCTCCTTTAAGATATGAATCACTTCAAGTCTCTCAAGATGGCAAATAAATAATGTGCTCAGATTAAAACTTGTAATATTTGTTACATCCTCAAGCATGTTTTGTTTCAACACTTTGAGGAAAATAGACTTTCCGGCAGGAGTGATTGAGTAAATTGTCTTCTCCGGCATCGCTGAATTCTTTTCCTTTTTGCCTGTAATATACCCTTTCTTTTCAAGCGTCCGAATCGTCATATAAACCGAGGAAGCTGAGATCGGCGACCATTGGGAAATATTGAGCCGGTCTAATATTTTAACGATTTCATAAGGATTTAATGGTTTTTCTTTTAAGAGTCCAAGCAGGACAAACGCTGTTTTTGATTTCATAATACTTGCTCCGTTTCTTTGCGTTTCATTTTCAGCTGCTTTTCGATAATAATCCAGATCTTTTACTTCCTGCGAAATAGGAAGCAAAGAATAATACAATCACATCCAAACCACTTCTGAATAAAACATCTGACATTACGTCTTTCATAACAAGCCCCATAAAACTATTAAATATAATCCAATTGAAACCGATGATTATCACAAATCTGATTGGTCCTTGGATTCGACTCCGTTCACTTACCAAGAAAGGATATAAAAGCGTATAAATAAGACCTAATACCATGCCGAATGCAGCAGTCCATATATAACAAGGAATCGGATAAATATCACAGTTACTTTGAATCATGTGAAGTTCATATGCTGCAATGCGTTCAATAAAAAAACAGATAGAGATACTGAGAAACGCACGTACTCCTTCCGACTTATTGATGCTTTGGGTCAATCCTGCCTTCACGCTCTTCTTTACCGTAAATTTTGCAATCATAATACAGAGCAGGAATACAGGAATTGCATCTCCCAGCCCCATAAAAAATTGATACTGAATATACGCAGTTCCATATGCAGTAAAAGGAGATGACGCAATCATAATCTCTTGCATGCCAAACAAATAAATAAAAGCATAGGAAAGGCCTAAACGGAAACCGATCTGCAAATGAGAGGCTTCGGTTCTTTTACAGACAAATCTAACTGCAGCTGCGCATAGCGAAAATAATATAATAAAATAAAAGACAGATACCGCGGGAAATCCAAATGTCATTACTAAGGAGCTATCCAAATAGCTTATATCGCCTTGCGCAGGCAAAGCCGCGTGAACTGCAATTGAAAGTGCAACCGAACACAATACGATCAGTAAACTTTTGTTCAAACAGGGTTCCTCCATTCTCTAATAACAAAATAAAAGTAATATATTTATATAGTAGTGTATATATATACTATTCGTTTCAACCAATCATGTCAAGCAATAAATGAAGTTTGCAGAACATCCAAATCAAAAAAAACGAAGGGCAGAACAATTTCCCCTTCGCTTTCTCCTTCTTTGATATTATTTTACTGCGGCAGTTCGTATTTTGCCGCTCTTTTTATTCCCGTCACATCCAGAAACGGAAGCCGAAACAAATCATCCGTTACGGCATTCAGTTCTACTGTAACAGAAGGATTATCTTCCGGTTCCTGCTCCCCTCCGCCTGCCGGCCCGGCTTCCGATCCGCTCTCATACCCCAGATAATCATCCTGAAAGACCACCTCATATGTTATGATGCTGCCCCGGGGCAAAGGCATTGTTCTTTTCGATTCCTCAAGGATATATTCGATATACTTCCTGCCCTCTTCATAATAAAACTGAAACTGCCCGTCAGAATATGCAGCTTCATCATAATAGAGCGCAGCTCCCGCTGCACATTCCTCCGCTGCCGCTTTCAAGAATCCCTGACATCGGTTATAACGACCAAGATCCCCCTGATAGGATAAGAAGCTCACGTTGATGAGCAACAAACCTATGAATACGATAAACACCTTCATTTTATTCCCCGATCAGCTCGCTGGCAGTCCAGCTTTCGATCGTATACATTCCCTTGTTTTCTTCGTCCGTGATTCCGAAGAACCGGTTCCCTGCCATGATTTTCTCAATGGGTACCGAAACCCTGTAGTAGATCAGTTCTCTTTGATCAAAGGCAGATGTGCGGTATTGAGGAACCTCCTCCAGCGTAAGTTCCATATCCTCTTCCTCAATACCAAAATATCCCCCGATTTTATTAATCATAGCCTCCTTGATTTCCGGTGTGAAGCACCCCTTTTGCTTCGCTTGTTCTTTCGCCTGATAGACACATTCCTGCAGACGGCTGATGTTATCATTGTTCCTCTGATCCAGGGTATACTGCAGAAGAAAAACCAGCAGGATCGGCAATATTCCCATCAAAACGATCAACTGTTTCATACTGCAACCTCCGTTA
>JAQUYZ010000236.1:0-825 GCA_028691625.1 Eubacteriales bacterium | reverse complement strand
TCCCCTGCTCCCAGACCTCGCTGACTGTGGCCATCACCGAATCACAGCCCGGCCCCATGATCATATGATAGATCATGATGCCAAGTAGGATTGTACTGCAAAGCACGATGAACTGTTTCATATGGAATCCTTCCTTCTCATCTTTAATTTGATGCAGATTTTACCATTTTACTCTGGGGAAGTAATCTGTACAATTTTCCCTTTGGCCGTGTCGGAAATTGTATTTGCGCTTTCGCTGAAGCCGTTGACATATCCCGCAATTGCGATCCCCAATAGGATCATGGAAATCATAACGATAATTTGTTTCACTTCAATTCTCCCTTCTCTTTCGGTAAGCCTCCGCCACATCCGGCATGGCTTAGAGGAACATCTGCAGCATCTCTCTCTGATCGAGAAAATAGGCTACGTAGATGAAATTAATAAAGATAACCAGTATGTTGATCACCACCGGAAAATAAATCAGATCGCTGATGACCTCATCCTTCCTCTTTTGATCTGTCAGCCGCACAGCCTTCATGCTCTTTTCATAAGAGAGCAATGTTTCAAGCAATTCCCGCGGCTCTACCGATCCCATTGAATCAGCAGCCCGGAAAAGTCTCTGCTCGCAGGAGTGCCCACTTTCTGAGAAAAGAAAGCGGCTGCTTCCTTCGGCTGATTGACCCGCAGCAGCTTCAACATTCTGATAAAGATTGGCTGCAGGAGACCATTGTGTTCCGCCAGCTTCTCAATGATAAAGTCTGTGCTGCTGGTGCTCCCCTTTTCAATGGATGCAAGATTTCTCAGGAATGTGATCGATTCAAAGATTTCCCGATCCATCTTCTTTTC
>JAQUYZ010000235.1 GCA_028691625.1 Eubacteriales bacterium | reverse complement strand
TCGAGATGAATCCTATTTCCCACCAGTCGGTCTGCCGTGCACTCCAAAAATCCATGGGTTTCTTTAATGGTAACTCCCAGTCTTCTCAACGCTGATAAATGAATATCGATTGGCCGCAGTCCGATCGCGCAGCCGCCGGGATAGCTCAAGATGACTTTTCCGCATCTTGCGATCATGGGTCCCATTAAAAAAACCGACGATCTCATTTCTCTCATCAGATGCTCCGGTATGGTGTATGAATGAATGGGCTCCGAATCAATAATCACCCCATCTTCTTCCTTCGTAATCTTGCATCCAAGCTCTTTTAGAATTGTAAACATGGTTTGAACATCTGATAGAGCAGGGCAGCTTGTTATTTTGCATTCGTTTCCTGTAACGATGGTGGCTGCAAGGATTGGAAGCACTGCATTTTTTGCTCCCGCAAGCTCATACTCACCGGTCAGCTTTACACCACCGTTGATACGAAATTGTTCCACAAGAATTACACCTCCGCAGAATAACATATTCCGCATATTTTGCGAGTCAAGAGATGAACGCACTTGAGGGCAGCCCTTCCGGCTGGCCTCTCTGCTTCTGCCGGACTCTGTCCGGCCTGCAAAACCATCTGTTATTTCAGCGGATAATTTAGGAAAAGCCGATGGTTTTCAGCATACTCTTATTTATAATATGAATTTCTGTGAAAGGTGTTACAGATACGAATTCGTCCAAATCGTGAAACAAAATAGCACTGTGCCTATTTTTAAAAAGTCTAATCAACGTCCAGCTGGTCATAAATCGTATCCACTGCATCAAGCCTGCCGACACAGGCACTGGCCTCGGACATGCTGTTTAAAGCTTCTTTATTATTTTTCAGCCGGAGAATGGTACCAAGAAGCTTTTCGTCAGTTAGATCCTTCTCCTCCATGATGATTGCTCCGCCTTTGTCAGCCACAACCTTCGCGTTAAAGTACTGGTGGTTTCCTGTCACGTTGGGAGAAGGTATAAGAATAGATGCCTTTCCACAGGCAGTAATCTCGGAAACCGTAAGCGCACCCGCTCTGCTGATCACCAGGTCGGCAGAAGACAGATACTCGTGAATATTATCTGCATATTCCAGTATATTTATGTTATGATTCAGGCTGATGTCTTTTTCTTTCAGCGCATCCATGACCTTGCCGTAATAATTTTTCCCCGTAATGAAATACAGCCGAATGTCTGTCATGGAGTTCACCGTTTCGATCACATAGAGCATGGTGCTGTTAATTCTGCCGGCGCCAAGGCTGCCTCCGAAGCACAAGATCACAAATTCATTGGGTCTGATCGACATCTTTTCCCTGCTGAAGTTCATTCCGCAAATCAGAAAGCTTTTCCGAATGGGATTCCCTGTTACCACCAGCTTGCTTTGGTCTTTGAAGTACCGTTTCGATTCAGGAAAGCTGATGAATACCTTATCCACATATTTCTCAAGGAGCTTGTTGGTTACTCCGGGAAATGCGTTCTGCTCATGGATATACGTTCTGATCCCTCTCTTATGCGCCGCTCTCACGACCGGGCCGCAGACATAGCCGCCGGTACCGATGACAAGATCGGGACCGAATTCTTTTATGATCCTGTCCGCCTGCCGATTCCCCTTGGCCAGGTCCACCGCTGTCTTCAGATTTTTCCACAGCTGTTTCCGATGAAATCCGCTTACGGTAATAAAACGAATCTCATAGCCGTTTTTCGGCACAAGCTCTTTCTCCATACCCCTTTCCGTACCGACAAACAGGATCTCCGCGTCCGGATGCTTTCTCCTGATCTTGTCTGCGATGGCGATGGCCGGATAGATATGTCCGCCGGTGCCTCCGCCCGTCATAATCACTTTCATTCTGTCTCCTCCATTTTATCGCCGCGCTGCGGGTATTCTCACGGCTCGCGCCGCTTACAGTCCACCAAATTTTTCGTGCGGAATGCCTTGATATATTAAGCAATATCCCCATGGAACCCATGAACAGCATCAACGCATTTCCGCCATAGCTTATAAAGGGAAGTGTGATCCCCGTTGGCGGCATGGATGAGGTCACCACCGCAATATTCAGTACGACCTGGAGGGCAAGCATGATCGTGATTCCCGCCGCAAGCAAGGTTCCGAACATATCCGGTGCATTCAGGGAAATATGGGTCCCCCGCCAGATGAGTACGATGTAGCAGGCAATGAGCAGCAGACAGCCGATATAACCCAACTCCTCTCCTATAATCGCAAAAATGAAATCATTCTGAGGTTCCGGCAGATAAAGCGTCTTTTGTATGCTCTTGCCCAGGCCAACACCAAAAAGTCCTCCCGAGCCCAAGGCCAGCAGGGACTGTATTACCTGATAACCGTCTCCCAGCGGATCCTGAAACGGATCCAGGAAGCTGGTCAGTCTTTTCATGCGATACCCTTCCTCATCCGTGAGAATCATAAATGTGATCCCGACCGCGCCGATCCCCACGATTCCTCCGAGATAGAGAATGTTTAATCCTGCGACAAACATCATTCCGATGATAATCCCGCAGATGGTGATGGCAGTTGAGAGATTCGGCTGGAGGATAATCAGGCCAAAAAAGAGTCCACTCAGTCCCAGCAGAGGCAGAACACCCCTGGTAAACGACCTGATTCGCTTCGGATCTTTACTCAGGTACCAGGCAACAAATATGATTGCCGCAATCTTCGCAACCTCACCGGGCATCAGGGTAAAATCCCCAACGCCGATCCAGCGGGTTGCATAATTCCTCGTGACTCCCAGCGGCGTAAATAAAAGCCCTAACAGCGCGATGCTGACGATGAGAATCGTAGGAGCAGCCTTCGCGTACACCCTGTAGTCAAACATGGCGCAGAACAGCATGGCTCCCAGGCCGAGCAAGGCCCATATGATGTCCTTCTTCAAATAGTTGTAGGGGTCTCCGGTATCATTGATGGCACTGTAATAGCTGGAACTGAACACCATGATCACACCGAAAACCACAAGGGCCAAAACCAGGATGGTCAATACAAAATCCCCCGATTTTATACGGGTCTTTTTTTTACGAGCCATATATTTCTCCAAATCTCTTTGCTTGTTTATGCGCAACCCTTCTATTTCTCCAGGTCTCTGACACAGTTTTTAAAATGTTCTCCTCTCTGCTCAAAGCAGGTGTACATATCCCAGCTGGCGCAGGCCGGGGAAAGCAGGACCGTATCGCCGGGCGAAGCCAGCTTGTAACCCACTTTCACGCATTCGTCCATGTCCTTGCACATGGTGATATCGGCAAACCCGAGCCTCTCGGCAGTTTCCCTGATCTTGGGCGCCGTTTTGCCAATCAGAATCAGATGCTTTACTTTTCCCTGAAACGCATTGACAAATTCCTCGTAATCAGATCCCTTGTCATAGCCGCCCGCAATGAGTATGATCCCACCCTTCATTGCTTCGATTGCCTTGATGGATGCATCGGGGTTGGTGCCCTTGGAATCATTGACAAAGCGCACGCCATCCACCTCACCCGAGAATTCCAATCGATGTTCGACTCCTTCAAACTCTCTGAGGGTCTTCGCGATCACCTCCGGAGAAATTCCTGCAAAGTATGCCACTGCCGCTGCCGCAAGTGCATTTTCCAGGTTATGAGCACCCGGAATTCTCAACTCATCGCAACTGCAGATATCAATACATTGTCCCTGCTCATTCCGAATAACGATATCTCCGTCCAGAACGAAGCAGCCAATTGCAAGGGAAGCTTTTCTGCTGAAGGGAATCACTTTCGCCTTGCATTGACTGGCAAGCTTCCAGGATTCTTCATCGTCATAATTCACAATGAAATATTGGTTTTCATCCTGATTTCTGAAGATCATTGCCTTAGCCCGGGCATAGTTTTCTATGGTTTTATGCCGGTCCATATGGTCCGGTGTAATATTCAACAGGGCGGAAACCTCGGGCTTGAACTGCTTCGTCGTCTCAAGCTGGAAGCTGCTTGTTTCCGTCACAAGCCAATCCTCCTCCGTCGTGCACAGCGCCTTTGAAATGACGGCAACTCCGACATTGCCGACCACATAGGTCTTTCTGCCCGAATTCCTGAAGATCTCACCCACAAGCGTCGTTGTTGTGGTTTTCCCGTTGGTACCTGTGATGGCAGCGTACTTTCCCTTTCCTACGCGATATGCAATTTCAAGCTCACCGATGACTTCGGCGCCTGCATCCTTTGCTTTTTGCACAAAGCCGGTATCCAAAGGTACTCCGGGGCTGATAACAACCATATCAAGCTC
>JAQUYZ010000234.1 GCA_028691625.1 Eubacteriales bacterium | reverse complement strand
AATAATCTCCCCTTGACGTATGTTTTATATTTGTTCATGATAACGCTTGTAATTTCTGCGAATATCCACTTTTAACCGTAACACTTTCGCTGCTGTTAAGATACGCTTCCTCTTAATCCCTTTACGCCTTCAGTATACCATTTTCCAAATTTCGACACAACAAGAATACCGGACTGAGTTCTTCATTTCGGAATAATTGGTAATACAAATGAGCAGGCCATATTGCGTGTACTGTTATTGGTACCGGTTTTATTTTAACGATTGACTATTTAGGAATCTGCAATATGATTATCTATTTCACTGGTTCCGCGCACCGGAATATTCATGCATGGGACTTTGCAGCTGCTCCCTTTGGTCGCATCTGTCGTCCGTCGCCTGCTCATTCAGCAGGCTCGGACCGGCTCATTGCAAAATGCATCGCTGGTGCATTTTGCTGACATTCGCCGCCCTTTCGGGTTCTCGTCCCATGCCAACCTGTTAAAAAATAAAAATACCACCGCGTGGGTGGTATTTTTATTTTGGCGGAGAGCATGGGACTCGAACCCACGGGGCTTTAACACCTTACTCGCTTTCCAGGCGAGCTCCTTAGCCACTCGGTCAACTCTCCTCAACCTGTGTACCTCTGTAAGACACATCTAATAATTTAACATAGATTCGTTGAAAAAGCAAGTCCTGCCTTCAATAAATATTTGCGATCAAATTACGGAATTTATTGAATTTATATCCACAAAAATTTGATTCTAGCAATTATTTGAAGTATAATTGTCGCAATAGGAGGATTTACCCAATTTATGGAGATTACGAAGCCGAATTTGTCCTTTGATGAATGGAGAAAAAAAACGATCCGGGTTTTTTACGTACTTGTCGCTCTGATTTTTACGGTAGAAGTCGGGATCTATATTGCTTTCAATGATCATGGCCTCCTTGGAGAAATACTAAATGATATCCAATACATAACAGAGTATGTCGCCTTTCCGACTTTAATCAACCTTTTACTGGTTACGATCTGCAATTATATCAACAAATTGAGCATCAAGGCGCAAATTAAAAATTATGTGATTCTTATTACCCTTTCCCTTTTTGCTGCGGTAGTTGCATTTATTCATTATGATGTAAGCGCCATACTCACGACCTTTTCCCTCCCGGTTTTTTTAACCATTTTATTCGGTCAAAAGAGGATGACCGGTGCTATAACGGTCTTCAACTTGATCCTGCTTGTGCTATCAACAATCCACTCTGCCAGCTACAGCCATTCAATCTATTTCTACCTGAACGCCACGGTGGCTTATGCAGTGCTCGTCTCGGCTTATCTTTTGAGTTCCGTTTTGATCGCCTACAACAAGGCAAACAGCGATTATATCTATGAGAGCTATCAAACACAGCTTTCTTTGAATGAGCAGGCCCGGAATGATTCCCTGACAGGGTTGTATAATCAGAAGACCTTCCAGTCACTGCTGAAGAGTACTATGGATACGGCAAAGAATCACAAGACTCCTATGTCGCTGGCAATTATTGATCTGGATGATTTTAAAGACATCAACGATACCTTCGGTCATCTGGAAGGGGACCAGGTTTTGCTTCAATTTACAAATCTGATCAGGCAGCAGTGTATCGACGGAGAGGCCTATGTTTCTCGCTATGGCGGAGACGAATTCGCTGTTATTTTCCCGAAAGCTTCCAAGGAGCTCGCTTTTCTGAGGCTGGAAACATTGCGCCAGCGCTGCAGGCAGGTTCCTCAATCCAAAGTCAGATCCGGAGAAATCAGCTTCAGTGCAGGGATTTCCCACTATATGGAGGGGGAAATGGATGCAAATCTACTGTTCCATCAGGCAGATTCTGCCCTGTACCAGGCAAAAGAGAATGGCAAAGGGCAGACTGTGGTTTATCCTTATTCATAATGTGTTTTTCATAATGTGCTTTTCATAATGCGTTTCTGACTGCTTCTTTCATTTCTTCTATAGCAAGCACATCCTTGTGCCTGATTTTTTTTGTTTCGAGTCCTTTCAGTCCGGCAGGAATTTTTACGCCGGTTTTCTCATGCAATGCGCGCACATTGGCAAAGCCGTCCTTCTCGATGGGCAGGCCAATGGAAGCAGCCACACTGTCCGCGAACTTGTAGGCGCTGGCAGTGGAAGCAATCACCGTCGCTGTCCTGTCTCCCGTTGCCTTGCGGTAATCCTCATAAACCTTATAGGCTACTGCCGTATGAGTGTCCATGAGATAGCCGTTTTGGGCGTACATTCTGCCGATGGCGGCATTCGTTTCCTCAACATTTGCATAGCTTGCCCAGAACTCCGATAGACCCTTTTTCATTTTTTCATTTACTTGATACTTTTTATTCTTCTCCAGACTTTCCATCAGCGAGCGAACCTCTGCCCCGTCGTCACCGCTCAGATGATACAAGAGCCTTTCCAGATTGCTTGAGATCAGGATGTCCATGGAAGGAGAATTGGTCAGATAGAACTCCCGTTCCACATCATACACACCGGTGTTGATAAAATCGGTCAGAACTCTGTTTTCATTGGATGCGCAAATCAGCTTGCTTACCGGAAGGCCCATCTCTTTTGCATAGTAGGCGGCGAGAATGTTTCCAAAGTTCCCTGTCGGAACCACGATGTTGATCGTATCGCCAACTCTGATTTCTCCTTTTTCAAGCAGCTTCGCATATGCGTAAACGTAGTATGCAACCTGTGGAACCAACCTTCCGATATTGATGGAATTCGCAGAGGAAAGCTTGCAGCCTGATCCTGCCAGTTCCTCCGCAAAATCATTGTCATTGAAAATTTTCTTCACGCCCGTCTGGGCATCGTCGAAATTACCCCGGATAGCAAACACGTGTGTGTTTTCCCCTTCCTGGGTTGTCATCTGTCTTTCCTGAACCTGGCTGACACCCTCATTGGGATAGAAAACGATGATTTCCGTATTCGGCACATCCGCAAATCCTTCCAAGGCTGCCTTGCCCGTATCGCCCGAGGTAGCTGTGAGAATCACAATTTTTTTGTCTTCCTTTTCCTTTTTCATTGCCTCTGTCATCAGGTAGGGCAGTATGGAAAGGGCCATGTCCTTGAAGGCCGCTGTCTTGCCGTGATACAGTTCCAGGAAATATGCGTCTCCTGCTTTTACAAGAGGTACGATCTCAGCTGCTTCAAATTTTTTATCATAGGCTACGTTGACGCAATACTGAAGTTCGGCCTCCGTGTAATCGGTAAAAAAACTTTGGATGACAGCAAATGCGATCTCCCGATAGGTCTTTCCCTTCATGTCTTCCAAGACAAAAGGCAGGCTCGGAATACTCTCCGGAACGAAAAGCCCCTTGTCCTGTGAGATTCCCTGAATCACTGCCTGTGCTGCACTCTTGCTGTCCCTGCTGCCTCTCGTGCTTTTGTATTTCATTTGACATCTCCTTTTCCGTTTGTCGGCTCATCCAAACTGTATCATTGATTTGAAATGGGCCTTTCTATTGTAATCCGGGAAGAATCCCGTAATTGTATCGTATTTAATATTAAATTTTATCAAATAATAAATAATTATACAAGGCAATCAGATAAAAACAATAACAAACAATTAGAAAAAGAATTTAATAAGAATAAGAAAAGCCGGGATCGCATTCGACAAGCTCCAATCACTCTGCCAGTCTTTTAAAGCTGTCAAACAGGGCTGCATACAGTTCTTTATATAGTGTATAGTATTTTTGATATTGGTTGCTGTTTTCAGCAATCGGCTGGTGTGTGGCTTTTTTTCGAATGAGTTCTTTGCAGGTTTTCTCCAAATCCCGATAAACTCCTGATCCAACACCGGCCAAGATAGCGGCTCCCAATGCACCACCCTGATCCGCCTCAATCGTACTTACAGGACACCGGTATACGTCAGCAAACATCTGGCGCCACAATTCGCTTTTTGCCCCGCCTCCGCAAATCATCATATCATTGATATTTACACCCATTTCTCTGAACACGTCTATACATTCCAGCTGGGAATACACGACACCTTCCAGTACGGCTCTGATTAAATGCTTTCTTTCATGAATAGCGGATAGTCCGAAAAAAACACCTCTGCAGTCAGGATCGGGATGAGGGGATCGTTCACCCATCAGATAAGGCAGATAAATCAGATTGTCGGCGCCGATTTGTACTTCTGCCGCTAAAGCTGTCATGATCTTATATGGGTCGACATCCATTCTCTCAGCCTGTGTTACCTCCTCGGTGCAAATGGTATTTCTAAGCCACTGGAGCGAAA
>JAQUYZ010000233.1 GCA_028691625.1 Eubacteriales bacterium | reverse complement strand
ATGCTTCTTGCTGTGATTTCTTTCTTCATTTAATTTCATCCTTTTCAATATTTCCTGCTTTTTATAGTATATGACCTTTTCAAGGAATAAATCAAGCAATTTAAAGGCGGTTTCATAAGAAACCGCCGAGGGCTGCGGAGGATAAATCGTTTATTCGTGAACGGGATAGTGCACATGAAGCAGCTCGTGGGTTCTGCCTTTCAGCACGCCGTCATAAAGCGACGGGATGATCGGATTCTCGTCGGAATGACGCATCTGCGTCTGCTTGTCGGATGCATAGATCGTGTCAGCACGCAGCTTCTTTTTATCCATCAGGCCGAATGGCTGGCCTGCTCCGCCTACGCAGCCGCCAGGGCAGGCCATTACTTCAATGAAGTGGTAGAAGGCCTCCCCTGCACTCATCTTTTCAATCAGCTTTTCCGCATTGCCCAGTCCGCTTACCACTGCGATTTTTAATACGGTATTGCCGTCCTCCAGAGGCAGTTCAAATTCCTTGATTCCATCCATGCCTCTGACGCCGCAAAACTTAATGTTATTTATATTCGTATGGCTCTTGTCCTTGATCACCTTTCGAATCACCGCTTCGGTCACGCCACCGGTCACCCCGAAGAGCAGCCCGGCGCCGGTGTACATACCAAAGGGCATGTCAAGAGCTTCCGGTTCCAGTTCCTTGAAAACAATTCCGGATTCATAAATCATATCGGCAAGACCATCTGTAGTCAATACGATATCGACATCGTGATTTCCTCCGGTCACGAACTCTTCTCTGCTGGCTTCCGCTTTCTTTGCTGTACAAGGCATAATCGATACGACAACGGTTTCTTTTCCATCTTTTTCATTCTTCTCTTTATCATAGGCCTTGATCACCGATCCGAACATCTGCTGCGGTGATTTACAGGTGGATATCTGAGGCATCAGTTCCGGATGCTTATTCTCTGCATATTTTACCCATGCAGGGCAGCAGGAGGTAAACAGCGGCAATTTTTCACCCTTCTCCAGCTTATGTAAAAATTCATTTGTTTCTTCTATCACCGTAAGGTCGGCAGTAAAGGAGGTATCGTACACTTCATCAAAGCCAAGCTTCCGCATGGCCGCCACGATAAGAGGCATTACATTTTCTCCGTCTTCCATCCCAAACTCTTCTCCCAAAGCCACTCTGACAGCCGGTGCCACCTGGGCAACCACGCGTTTCTTGTTGTCAAAGATCGCCTTCCACACTGCAGGTACGTCATTTTTAATGGTAATAGCACCTGTGGGACAAACCGCGGCACATTGGCCGCAGTTGACACATTCCGTTTCCGCAAGGGGCATGTCAAATGCAGGGCAGACCTTGAGCTCATATCCCCGCAGGGCAAAGTCGATGGCACCTACATTTTGCGTCTCATTGCACATGCGTACGCAATCGCCGCATTGGATGCACTTATTCGGATTCCTTGTGATAGCCAAACTGGAATTATCAATTTTATAATCGTTCTTATATGCTTTTTCCGTCTTGTCAAATTTGATCTCATCGATTCCGTAGCGGATGGCAAGATCCTGCAGCTTGCAGCTGGTGTTCTTCGGACAGGTGGTGCATTCCCTGCAATGGGATGCGAGATACAATCGTAAGATTGTTTTTCGATACTGTTTCAATCTGGGCGTATTGGTTCTGATCTCCATTCCGTTTTTCGGCGGTGTGGAACAGGATGTAATAATATTACCCTTATGGTCTTCCACCATACACATTCTGCAGGAGCCGTATACGGATAGTTCGGAATAATAGCATAGTGTCGGCAGGTCGATCCCTGCCTTGCGAACGACGCTGAGAATGTTCTTTTCATCGGTAAAAGGAACTTGTTCGCCATTGATTAACATAAATTTCTGAGTTCTCGGAGTCATTTGGTTCACCTTCCTTCTTAATTCTCAACGATTGCATTGAACGGACATGCATCGATGCACCTTCCGCACTTGATACACTTCGACCAATCGATATGATACGGCTGCTTGCGCTGTCCGTGAATGGCATAAACCGGGCAGACCGTCTGACACTTGGAGCAGCCTTTGCACTTGTCCGCAATGATTTCGATTCGCTTCAGACCACGGCAGCTTCCGGTGGGACAACGTTTGTCCACCACGTGAGCAATATATTCCTCTTTAAATTCCTTGATGGTACTGACAACAGGGGATGCGGCCGTCTTGCCAAGACCGCATAATGCCGTATTGGTAATCGTGTCAGCAAGCTCTATAAGCATGTCGATCTGATCTTCGCTTCCTCTTCCGTTGACGATGTCGTCCAGGATTTCATTCATGACATGAGTGCCTTCTCTGCATGGGACGCATTTCCCGCATGATTCGTGCTCCGTAAAGTTCATGAAAAACTTGGCGATCCCTACCATGCAGGTGCTGTCGTCCATTACCACAAGGCCGCCGGAACCGATCATGGCGCCGACCTTTGCCAGCGAATCAAAATCCAGACTCAAGTCCAGATGCTTTGCTGTGAGACAGCCTCCGGAAGGGCCTCCGATCTGAACCGCTTTGAAGGTTTTTCCGTTCTTCACGCCTCCTCCGATATCAAAGATGACCGTTCTCAACGTTGTTCCCATAGGGACTTCAATTAAGCCTGTATTGTTTACATTGCCGGTGAGAGCAAAAGCCTTCGTTCCCGGGCTTTTTTCCGGACCGATTTTTCTATATTCATCCGCTCCGTTCACGATGATATAAGAAACATGAGCAAAGGTTTCTACATTGTTTAAAACGGTTGGTTTGCCAAAAAGACCCTGCTCTACAGTCCTCGGAGGTTTCACCCTCGGCATGCCTCTGAGCCCCTCGATGGACGCTGTCAGTGCGCTGCCCTCTCCGCAGACAAACGCTCCGGCTCCCAGGTTAATCCGTATGGTGAAGCAGAATCTGCTTCCTAAAATATTCTCGCCAAGATAGCCTGCTTCTTCCGCCTGAGCGATGGCAATTTGCAGACGGTTTACTGCCAGCGGGTATTCCGCGCGCACATAAATATATCCCACCTGTGCACCTGTGGCAATCCCTGCAATGATCATGCCTTCAAGCATCTTATGAGGATCTCCCTCCATGACGCTTCGATCCATAAAAGCGCCCGGATCTCCTTCGTCTCCGTTGCAAACGATATATTTGACCGGCTCCTGCTGACTCCTGACCTGAACCCATTTTTTTCCGGTAGGAAATCCGCCGCCGCCTCTTCCTCTCAAGCCAGATTTTTCGATTTCCCTGCAGATCGCATCTCCATCCATTTCGAAAAGCGCCTTTCTCACAGCCTGATATCCCCCCGCATCAATGTAATCATGGATATTCTCCGGATTGATCACACCGCAGTTTTTGAGTGCAATTCTTGTCTGTTTCTCCAGGAACGCGGTTCCATTCTCAGGGATCAGGTATTCAGTAACCGGCTTTTTCCCTATGATATGACGATTTACCACGGTCTCAACCTTATCTGAAGTTAAATGCACATATCTGCTTAAGCATCCTTCATCATCAATGACGTCTACGATAGGCTCCAAATAACAACTCCCGATGCATCCTGCAATGGTTACCGTTGTATTGATTTTCTTTTCCTGTATATGCTTTTTGAATTCCGCTTCCGTTTTTTTTGCGCCGGAGGCGATTCCGCAACTTCCCTGCCCTATAACTATTTTCATACTTGCGCCTCCTGCTCTTCTCTCTCTCTGATCTGAGCAATAATATCCAGTACCTTATCCTTTGTAAGATTGCCGTAGGTCTCTTCGCCGCTGCTGTTTTGGATCATCATAACGGGTGCCAGACTGCAGCAGCCAAGGCAAGCAACGTTATTAAGTGTAAAGATCCCGTCATCCGTTGTTTCCCCGTCCGAGATTTTTAATTCATCACATATCACAGTTTCAACATCCTGTGAACCGCTCACATGGCAGGCCGTTCCCTGGCAAAGCATGATAAGATTCTTTCCGATGGGCTGAAGTCTAAATTGAGTATAGAAGGTCGCTACACCGTATATCTTTGCCTGAGTGTTTCCCGTCTTCTTTGAGATATAGGCGATGACTTCTCTTGGCAGATAGCCATAGATATTCTGAGCCTGCTGCAGAATCACAATCAGATTTCCGGGCATGTCCTTGACTTTTTCCAGAAACTGGTCAAGCTCAGTAAAATCGAACTTGTTTTGTGATTCGCAAGCACAATGGCTTCCAATATCTTGTAATTTCATAGTATCCCTCCTTATGTGTTTTCCTTTCTATCGATATAAGCCGTTAAATATTTGTCAATGAT
>JAQUYZ010000232.1 GCA_028691625.1 Eubacteriales bacterium | reverse complement strand
TGGTATAATGTCTTTGTGATTGCGGCTGTCAATGTGGTCTTGCCGTGGTCTACATGACCGATTGTCCCGATGTTAACATGGGGCTTATTTCTTTCAAATTTAGCTTTTGCCATTTTCGTGATCCTCCGTTTTTGATAACCTTCTATACGTTTTTCAGTGCCGATACCGTTTATCTTAGAAAGCTTTAGGTAATTGGAGCTGTTGAGCAGGTTCGAACTGCCTACCTCTTCCTTACCAAGGAAGTGCTCTACCTACTGAGCTACAACAGCAAAACTAGCCGCGTCCGACACTAATGGTTATTTTACTATAACACAGCGTGCAATGTCAATACATTTTAACGCCTAAAATACAGCTTAACGACCTAAATAAAGTTCAAATTTCCTTTTTGTCCGTTGGATCGCATTATCGATCGCCTTGGGGGATCTTCCCGTGATTTCTGCGATCTGCAGATAGGATTTCCCTTTCAGATATTCGTTCCAGACGGTCAGTTCCAGATCACTGAAGATTTCAGCACCGTTCCCTTCAATATAGCCCATGTCCTCCTTTAGTAAAAATAACGCCTCAGGATCCGAATTGCTGTCGGAGGATAAGGTTTCCTCCAGGGTTGTATCCGGTTCTGTATCGGACAGCGGCTTGCTTAACGATACGGAAGTGTTCAGCGGGGAATGCTTCAGCCGTGTTGCACGCTTGATTGCGGTGATGATCTGGCGGTTGATGCAGATCTCGGCAAAGGTGTGAAAGGAGGCCTGTTTCGTCTTATTATAACTCCGGATGGCACGAAAAATTCCTATCATACCTTCCTGAACAATGTCCTCGCTGTCGGCACCCACCATGAAGTAAAGATGGGCTTTGCTTCTGACCACATCCTTATACTTCCTGATCAGGTATTCCTCTGCGTTTTCATCACCGTCCTGTGCCAGTTTAACCAATTGTTCATCTGTGAGCTCTGCATAATTATGTTCCATGTTCTGTCCTCCCGTTTCTTTGCCGTCTGATCTCATACATCAGAATGGCCGCGGCATTGGATGCATTCAGTGATGAGATACGCCCCGACATGGGAATGGAAAGGACGAAGTCGCACTTCTCCTTCACCAGTCTGCTGATCCCATGGCCTTCCGCACCGATGACCAATGCAAGGCTTCCTTTCAGGTCGGCCTTATCATATTCCGTTCCGTCCATATCGCAAGCACCGATCCATACGCCCATATCCTTAAGCCGATCGACGGTCTGTGCAATGTTGGATACCTTCGCTACCGGGACATACTCCACCGCCCCGGCTGCTGCCTTGGCTACCACGTCCGTAATCCCCGCCGCTCTGCGCTTCGGGATGATAATTCCATGAGCTCCCGCGCCGTCTGCGGTTCGCATGATCGCACCCAGATTGTGGGGATCCTCAATGCCGTCCAGGATGATCACAAAAGGATCTTCCCCCTTCTGCCGGGCTATCGCAAGGATATCCTCAGGGTCACAATACTCAAAAGTGGATACAGAGGCGATCACACCCTGATGGGCTCTGCCGCCGGCAATCCTGTCCAATGCAGTTTTCTCGACGAACTGATACGGAAAATTTTTATCCTTCGCCATGCCGATAATCTTTCGGATCGAGCCTTCCGCATCCTTTGCAATCTGCAGCTTCTCTATTTCCCTGCCGCTTTTCAGTGCCTCTATGACCGGATTTCTCCCGATGATTATATTTTCATTCCCTGAGAATTGCTCTTCTTTCAATTCATATTCTCCTATCCCTCACAAAACAAACATTATTTCCTTTTGTATTCCGTAAAACAATATTCCACCCCATTTTCGATCTGTGCTTCGCTCTCACTCACAAGCACAAGATCGCTGCGCAGATCCAGATTCTCTAAGTACTTGTCCGCATCAAAAACAGCATTGATCTTTGTTACCAGATGCCCGCTGCAGTAGGGACTGAACTGTCTGTAAATATCCTCCCCGCCGATGATAAAGACATCCTCCATATCATAGTTTTCCAGCGTTTGAAACAGCTCTCCCATGGATTTGCATTTAATGCAGCCTTCGGGTTCAAAATCCGGGTTTCTGGAAAGCACAATATTTACTCTGTCCTTTAACGCCTTTTTTCCCGGCAGCGACTCAAAGGTCGTTCTTCCCATGACCACCACCTTGCCGGCCGTCTTTTCTTTGAAATATTTCAGGTCGCCGGGGAGATGAACGAGCAGGCAGCCTTCTTTTCCGATTCCCCAGTTATTATCAACCGCTACGATTGTTTTCATTCTTAGATACTCCTTTTATGCTGCAGCCGGGATTCCTTTAAACAAAATACATTAAACGGAGCCCGATCCAAGTCTAACCATTATTATATGGTATGCTGCATGAAATCTCAATACCTATTCGTACCGGAGCTCTATCAGTGATATTGTCACCGAGATTTTGCAAAGATTCCGTTATGATAAATGACATGCAATCCACATGATGAGCAGAAGCAAATAGGAGGTCGACAAATATGAATTCTTTTTACATTAAAACCAACAGGGTTTTTACACCGATCCGTAAATACGGGTGGATTTTTACCCTGCTGGTTGCAATCGGGGGTTTATGGTATCCCAAACTTGGCTTACTGGTATTACCCGTTATGTTAACTCTGACAATTTTATCTTTTTTTAAAGGCAGATACTGGTGCGGCAACTTTTGTCCCCACGGAAGTTTATTTGATTCTCTTCTGGGCCCGGTCAGCAGGAATAAAAAGATACCTAAATTCTTTAAGTCCAAGGTTTTCGGTACCATGTTCCTTGCTTTTTTTATGTTTAACATGATCCGAAAAATCTTAAAGGTTTCTGCCTTGTACGGCACCATGCTGTTCTGGGATAAACTAGGCTTTATTTTTGTTGCTAGTTATCTGATGGTAACCGTTGTCGGGGGTATACTCAGCCTCTTGATTACACAGCGTACCTGGTGCAATTTTTGTCCAATGGGAATGATGCAGATGCTTTCTTATAAGCTGGGGAAGCTGATACGAGCCAATAAGAGAACCGATCAGAAAATAACTGTGGCCAGCAAGGATATGTGCCATACCTGCGGAAAATGCTCCAGGGTTTGTCCGATGCAGCTGACGCCTTATCTTGAATTCACTGACGAGAATCAGTTCAACAGCGAGAAGTGCCTTCGGTGCTCCACTTGTGTTGTTAATTGCCCTGCAGGAATACTATCACTGAATACAGAGAAAAAAGCCAGAGCGGTCATAGAGGAAACAAATCCGGAGGGCTATGAAAACAGACAGAAAATCAAAGCTAAAATCATTGAGGTGCTGGATTTGAATGATGAGGTAAAACAATATACATTTCAACTGATAAACCCAAAGAAAGTAGATTATAAAGCAGGTCAGTTTATACTGGTTAAAATCCAGGAAGAGCCAAAAATGTTCCGTGCTTATTCCATCTCATCCTATCATGCGTCTGGCACAGAATTAAGCATTACTGTCAAAAAAGACCCCAAAGGATACGGAACCGATATCATGTTTAACCGATTTAAGGTGGAAGATGTGATTGAATTGGAGGGCCCGATGGGTACCGAGCTGGTCATTGACAAATTGGCGGAAAAGGTTGTATTTGTGGCCGGAGGAATCGGGATTACACCTTTCCTGCCAATGGTTCGGGAAGTTTTGGACGATGAGAATAAAAAAGTAACTCTGATTTACGGGGTGAATAAAGAAAACGAATTCCTGTATCATGATGAATTAAAGGAACTGGATCTGCAAAGTGATCGGCTAGCGTTCAAACAGGTTGTGGCTTTTGATGACAACTGGAAAGGCAGGAAGGGTTTTGTAACCGATATTTTGAAGGAAATGAATTTGGATGGCCATAAGGTTTATCTATGCGGTCCGAAACCGATGATTCAACCAACGGTGAAGCAGTTAGTGAAGCAGGGTGTAAAAAAAGATGACATCAGATACGAAAGTGCCTGAATGCCCGTAGTTTTTTGGCTGCCAATCGTAAATTGGCAGCTTTTTTCCGTTATTTCTGCCAAAGCATTATTTTCCAAATCACTTTAACCCGTAATGTATGGCACTCTCAATTCCAGACATGTTATAATTGAAGTTAAAAGGGACGGAATTCCTTTTGAAGTTTTAGTGTTATTCATTTGAGAATCTGTCAACGGACAAAAAAGGAGTTTATGATATGGATTTATTGAAAAAAACCCGAAAGGGAGTAATTCTATGTTTTGGTATTGCTGTTCCATCCTGGTATCTGGGTACACTGGTTCCGGTTGTGGGCGGCCCTGTATTTGCTAT
>JAQUYZ010000231.1 GCA_028691625.1 Eubacteriales bacterium | reverse complement strand
TTACCTTGCATTATCTCCTTCTGTTCCTTCTTTATCAACGGAACCGAGTATTTCCTGGGCGGAATGTTCGGTATCATAACAGGCCCGATCCTCTACATCATCTGGAAAAAGATGTACGGCGGTCTTGCAAAGAAGGATCCGGTCACATATCCGGTCAATCCCAAGACAGGTCTTGCCGTCGGCGATACAAAGAGAATTTCATCCATCTTCTTTGGTCTTGCAGTGGTTGGCGGCCTGGCACTCCTGTGGCTGCCATGGTTTGAAGGAGACTGGGGTCCTGAATATTATCTGGAAGAGTATGAGACGGGACTGTTCAGCAGCTTCGAAGGCATGATCAATGTGATCCAGACTGCTTCAGTCATATTTGTCATTATCGGTATTGTCTGCGCTCTTGTAGCGATGAAGGTGGAACCGAAAAAAGGCGAACTGGTAAAAGCTGATTAGGAATAGCAGGAAACAAGATAGAGAACAAAATAACGTAAAGCCGGCCGGATTTTGGTATCGATTGATATCAAAACCGGCCGTTTTTTGATTGGCCCCGGTTGGATAGATATGGAAAAACAGCAGACCCGAATTGCCGCTTCCGGACAGAAAAAAGAGCAATCAAATCCTGTTTAAATAGACACAATTTTTTGATAATTTACCGCATGAATTATGCATAATTTCTCTGATAATTTATTGACAAAAAGCTTGTTATTTCAGCAAGTCGCAAGTATAATGTATACGTATGATTTTAAATTCTGGAAGTAAAAAAACAGGCAGGATTTATCTTATGAGAAACGAAAAAATCCATGGTATTTCTGATTGTATTTTTACTAAAAACTAGAAAGAGGAGGATTAAATTGAGCACTATTTTTTTTCTAATCTTATTTCCGTTCGTCGTAGCTCTGGCTCTTTTGGTTCTCAAGACTGACGCAGCGAGAGATATCATTGTGAAGGTTGCTTCCATCGTGATTGCAGCAGCTTCCATCTATCTCACCGTGCAATACTTCAGCTCAGGCGGGAAGTATTTTGAATTCGAGAGTGAAACGATCAGCTACCTGATGATGGGTATTGAAGTTTGCCTCGCAATCATGATCTTCTATCTGGGCATCAAATACAAGAAGTATCTTGCATCAGTTCTTGCGGCAATCCAAACCCCCATTATGATCTGGTTTGAGCTGAGCATCGGACATCACATTCATATTGCGAACAACCTTTATGTAGACAGGCTGTCCATTGTGATGGTTCTGATTATCGGAATCATCGGCACACTGATTTGCTGGTATTCCATCGGCTACATGAAGGACTTCCAGCACCACCATCACGGTGAGGCTGACAGAAGGCCCTGGTTCTTTTTCCTGATGTTCCTGTTTCTGGCAGCAATGTTCGGAATCGTAGTATCCAACAATCTTGTATGGCTGTATTTCTTCTGGGAGATCACCACGCTGTGTTCCTTCTTCCTGATCGGATATACAAAGACAAAAGAAGCAATCAATAATTCCTTCAAAGCATTGATCATGAACCTTTTTGGAGGTCTTGGCTTTGTCCTGGCAATCGTCGTTCTGGGTAAGTTCTACGGAACCCTTGAATTAAACCAGATGCTTGCAATGGGAATGATGGGAGTCAGCGTAGTCCTTCCGACCGCACTGCTCGCATTTGCAGGAATCACAAAGGCGGCTCAAATGCCGTTCAACAGCTGGCTGCTGGGCGCCATGGTAGCACCGACGCCAACTTCGGCATTGCTCCATTCATCTACAATGGTAAAAGCCGGTGTCTTCCTTGTAGTAAAGCTTTCCCCTGTGCTTGGCTGGAACATTGCCGGTATCATGGTGATGCTGGTAGGCGGGATTACCTTCCTCATGGCCTCCTTTGCGGCAATTTCCCAGAGCAACGCGAAGAGAGTGCTTGCTTATTCCACAGTCGCCAATCTCGGCCTGATCGTAGCCTGCGGCGGAATCGGTACGTATGCGGCAGTATGGGCGGCAATCATGCTGATCATCTTCCATGCAGTGACCAAATCGCTTTTATTCCTTTGCGTAGGTACTGCAGAACATAATATCGGCAGCAGAGACATCGAGGATATGGATGGCCTGTTCGGAAGAATGCCGAAGCTGGCGACATTCATGATCGTCGGTATTTCCGGAATGTTCCTGGCTCCTTTGGGAATGCTCATTTCAAAATGGGCAGCGATGAAGGCATTTATCGATTCGGGCAACGTCCTTCTCGTTATGATGATCGTATTCGGAAGTGCGGCTACGCTGTTCTACTGGACAAAGTGGCTGGGCAAGATGGTTGCCATCATGGCGAAGAGAGAGAATATCCAGCAAAATGTGCACAAGGAAGAATGGCTCGTGCTTACTTCTCTGACCGTGCTTACCGTTGTGATCTGTCTGGTCTTCCCGGTGATGTCGTCATTCCTGGTCGTTCCATATCTGGAAACAATTTATCAATCGGTTGCAGCGCTGGCTCTGTCCTCAGGCAACATGTACATCATGTCCGCGATGCTGGCACTGGTTGTATTGCTGCCATTGCTGTTCTACGGAAAGACAAACAAGAGGATCGTACCGATTTATATGGCAGGTGCAAACCTGGGGGATGATCTGACCTTCAGAAACTCAATGCAGCAGCCGACGTCGGTATCCTTGAGAAACTGGTACATGGAAGATTATTTTGCAGAAAAGAGAATGAATATCATCGGCGTCATCGCAACTGTGGTGGTACTCGTCGCTGCATTTTCAATATTATTAGGGGGGGTGCTGTAAATGAATTTAGCAACAAGCATCATCGGCATCGCAGCATATCTTATTCTTGCACCGCTCGCCGGAGGCTTGCTGGCCGGAATCGACAGAAAGATTTCCGCGAGAATGCAGGGCAGATTCGGACCTCCGGTTCTCCAGCCGTTTTATGATTTCTTCAAGCTGCTGGAAAAGGAACCGATCACGGTTAATAAGGTTCAGGATTTTTACGTAATGTGCTTTTTAATATTTATCGTTATTACCGGATGCTTCTTCTTTGCGGGAGGAGATTTGCTGCTCATCATCTTTACGCTGACCCTGGCAAGCATCTTCCTTGTGGTAGCAGCATTTTCATCCAATTCTCCGTACGCTCAGATCGGAGCGGAAAGAGAACTGCTGCAGATGATGGCGTATGAACCAATGGTTCTCATCATGGCAGTCGGATTCTATCTCGTAAACGGAAGCTTTAATATTTCTGATATCGTAACTTCTCCGGTAATGGCAATACAATACCTGCCGGGTATATTTCTCGGATTTGTGTTTATTCTAACTATCAAGTTACGAAAATCACCTTTTGATCTGAGCATGTCTCACCATGCGCATCAAGAGCTGGTAAAAGGTCTGACGACAGAGTTTTCCGGAAAGACAATGGCGGTCATAGAAATCGCTCACTGGTATGAAAACATCTTCCTTCTCGGATTTGTTTATCTGTTCTTTGCAAATGCACTTGCATGGAGCCCGGTATTGGCAGTTGTCGTTTGTCTTGCAACTTATTTCCTGGAAATTCTGATTGATAATAACTATGCAAGAATGAAGTGGCAGATTGCGATTAACGCATCCTGGATCGTTGCGATCACCCTGGGATTTGTTAATTTGCTGATTCTGTACTTCATCAGTTAAGGAGGTGTAATCAATGTCATATGTAACAAAATCACCATGGATTATCCATTATGACGGTTCAAGCTGTAACGGATGTGACATAGAAGTATTGGCATGCCTTACACCGATGTACGATGTAGAGAGATTCGGAATCATTAATACCGGAAATCCAAAGCATGCAGACATTTTTCTGGTGACAGGTTCTGTAAATGAGCAGAACATCAATGTAGTAAAACAGATTTACGAGCAAATGCCGGAACCGAAGGTTGTCGTAGCAATCGGTATTTGCGCAACCTCGGGCGGAATCTTTAAGGAATGCTATAACGTGATGGGCGGTATCGATACCGTGATCCCCGTTGACGTATATGTTCCGGGGTGCGCAGCAAGACCGGAAGCGATTATCGACGGTGTTGTAAAGGGGCTTGGCGTATTGGCCGAAAAGCGTGCCGCCATGGATCAGAAGCCTGCAGCACCGGCTGAAGCAGAAGAAAAGGAGGAGGCTTAAAATGAGTGAACTGTGGAAGATTCAAAACTTCATTTCCATTGAGCCTGCCCAATTAGCAGATAAGGTTCAGGATTTTAAAGCAGAGGGCTACCGCCTTGGTCAGATCCACTGCACAAAAGTTTCGGAAGGATTTGAGCTGACCTATTCCTTTGATAAGGATCAGATCGGAAG
>JAQUYZ010000230.1 GCA_028691625.1 Eubacteriales bacterium | reverse complement strand
TCAATGTCACGTCTTGTTACAAATTCTTTTGAATCGAATAGCTGAAGAACCTTGTCTTCGTTACTGATATGAATTGAACCATTATCTGCAGCTACATAATTGATGTTTGGAAGAACAACGACAAAGGAAGCCGGAGCTGGTGCGAAAGAAGGCTGGTATTTATTTCCCTTATAGCTTTCTATAATCCTTTGTATTCCTGTCCCATAACTCTCTATTGAGACCTTTAACCAACCCGCCAATTGATATAAATTCAATTCTATCATCAAAAATATTAATGAGAATACTGCCCGAGTAATCGTAATCTCTATGAACGATTGTATTTTGCAGCGCCTCACGTATAGCGTAAGCAGGATAATCAGGATGATCCTCGCGTTTTAAATTGATGATGCTTGAATTCTGATTGTTTTGCAGATTAATATACTGATAAGCATCATCCATCTGTTTTAAGATGGATCCGGTAAATTCATTTCTAGCCTGGAAATTTGTTTTGCCAATGCCCCGATAGACCGCGCATTTAATGCTATGCTCACATTGATCTGACAAAAGAAGAGCCGCATTAGTGTAGTACCCGTCATCGTTAATAAGATTTAGAGTTCGCTTGTTGCTTTCTTCAAATGGAGCATTGCTGCTTTTAAAATAACTTTCGGTATACTGAAACGTTAAATCCTGATTGATCGAACGTAATTTGTCAAATGTAGTTCCGTCACTATCCTTAATCATTTGACGAATCATTTCGTCGCTGGCAGGCGCTGACGTCACACCGTGCCTGACATATGTCCCGCTTGGCTTTAGGCCTTTTTCGCTGAGGTGATATGGTCTTTTAATACCTCGGCATACTGTTATTTTAATTATGTTGGTATTTCCATCTCGAATCAAACTGACTGTAGTGAAACCTGTTAAATCAGGTTTAATGCCATCGCGAATCATATTGCTGATACGCTCCATTTCTGTCTCTGGATTATCAACGCCTATTGCTTTGCCCTGTTTTGTTATTCCAACGAAGATTTCTCCGCCATCCGCATTTGCAAAAGCAATAATCTCCTTTCCTTTGCGTTACCCGTTTCCATCTTCATAGTTTAATCCTTTCTGCTCCATCTGGAGTTTACTTTCAGGCTTCCGCCTTCCGTCTGAATATCGCAATTCCAGAAATATGTTTTCATCCAGAGCTTTCCGGGCATTGGCTGCCAGCCGATCTGAGGGTTCATCTGAAAGTTGACAGCGCCGCCGGTGCTCGTTATGGAATAGATTCCTCCTACCATGCCGTTGGCTTTGTCGATCCCGATGGAAAAATGCCCTTCAATTCTCGTGCCGCTTTTAAGCGACGCCACTTCAGGAATGGCCGGCGAAAACCTTATCCTTACCTCGCTGCTTCCGCAAGCGGCCGTTACTTGTTCGATTTCACTGTGTCCGTTATTATCAGTGATCACATAAACATTGTCCCCGTATGTTACTTCGCCTGCTCCCGCCGGCACTGCTAAAGGCTCGACACTCCCGGTGTAATTCGGATTCAGCTTTTTTACGACGACCTGACCGGAATACCTCGACATAAAGACTTTTTTATAGTTAACGAAAGGAACCAGAGTTTGAAGTTTCATTCCGGCGCCGTCGATGCTGACTGATATCGCTGTTCCCTCTTTCTGAACGAGCTCGAAACCATTCAGGAAGACCACGGGAAAGCTCACGGGATTTTTGCTCGTGTCCCCGATCGGCGCAATGATTCTGTAATTGCCCGCGCTGTTTCTATTTTCTTTGACGGAGAAGCTTATACGTCTATTCTGCTTATCCAGGAGAGACACGGCAAGGTCCAGACCCTTTTCGGTAACCGCAAAGTCAATTTTGCTGAAATTGGTCTCGATTAAATTCGCCTTGTTCAGCAGCGCATCGTAATTCTGCTCCTTTGGGTTCAGGCCCTTTTGATAATAGATATCAACAGCCCCGTCATTACGGTACGCGATCATAAGGTAATAATCGGTATTATCCTGCTGTACCAGCTGCGGCTCAAAGGATCTGTAGATTTTATCCCCCGTAAAGTCGACAAGGCAGAGCTTCTTCACCATGATTGGATCCTGGGCGAACCGGACCAGCGGATAAAAGTGACTGCCGCCTTCCCTGCCATAAATGACCGGATCGTTTTTCCTGTATTTCATATAGCTTTCTTCATCGACAGGCTGGTTGTCGATCATCAACAGCAAGGGAAATTTCTGACCGACGGCCACTTTTACATCGTCGCTTGCGAACCATTTCAGGCAGACAAACGCCGCAGCTGCGAGAAGAATGAGCGCAGCTATGATGCAAATTATAATTTTTGCGATAGAATAGACCATTTTTTTCAATTTGATTAACCTCTTATTTCATTAATTTTTCATATACCAGCCTTATGCTGGAAATAATTTTGGATTTCATTTCTGCCCTCTCCTGAATAAAGCTCCTGTGGTTGATCCAGATACTCAGCTCTCCGTGAAGATATCCCAGAATAATGTCGCTGATCACGTCAGCCTCCTCCTTTGAAAGCTCTCTTTCGCTCGCCTCCATGAGAGACCTCGTAAAGATTTCCGCAGGCTGAAACAGGATTCCCCTTACTTCCGGCGTCGGTTCGCCGCTCAGTGGTTCAAACCAGATCAATCGATACCACCCCTCGTGATCAAATGAAAAGTCAATAATATTTGATATTGTTTGGAATATTTTTTCGCCGGGATCTTTCTGCTTCTCCGTATCTTTCAAGCAAAATGCGATCATTTTAACGAGCACGTTTCCGAGCGCTTGCCAGTAGATCTCGTCAAGATTGTCAAAATAGTTGTAAAGATTTGTGTGCGCGCAGCCCATCTCTTTTGCAATTACTCTCAGGGTAACGTTCCTGAGCCCTTTGCTTTCGTCGATCATTCTGACCGCAGTCTCTACGACCGCTTCTTTGCTGACGTTATTCTTTTTATTTGGCATCCGTAAAGCCCTCCTTATTACCAGTGGTAATTACCGCTGGTAATAAGGTAGCATAAAGCGATCTGCGTTGTCAATACTTTTTTTGGAATTTATTGACGAACCGGTCAAATCATCGATGCCGCATTCGAAATTTATAAAGATGCCGGGCTGGAGTGGGAGAGGCGTTCGGATTTGTTGTTTATTTCGCATCTTGATGTGATTGCTAAAAAAGCCGCCGCTTTTTACTCTGGCGTTGTTTGGGTTAGGCGGCTGTGGTATAATGGGCGAAGAAATTCTTCGTTTGTTTTTGGTAACGGGACAAGCACAGTATATATATGAGGGGGTACAAATATGATGGAAGTCATAATCGTAGAGAGCAATAAAAAGGATTTTCTTGATTTACTCATATTAGCTGATGAACAAGAATCTATGATAGACAAATATTTAGAACGAGGTGAGCTTTTTGCCTTATACGATGGTGACTTAAAAGGTGTTTGCGTAGTTACGCGGGAAAGCGATGATGTATGCGAGCTAAAAAATATAGCTACTTATGAAAAATGGCAAGGCAAAGGGTATGGAAGCAAGCTTTTAAACCACATATTTTCGCATTACAAGGGTAAGTATCGGGAAATGCTTGTGGGAACAGGTGACAGCCCATGGATACTACAGTTTTATCAGAAAAATGGTTTTAGGATTTCGCATAGGATTAAGGACTTTTTCACAGACAACTATGACCACCCAATGTTTGAAGATGGTGTTCAATTAGTAGATATGGTTTACTTGAAACGAAACCTTTCCGAATAGTTTAAGTATACTATGTAGACATCATCACCCGCGCTTTGAGGTTTGCCGCTTTTTCCGCAAATAGGCATAATGAGTAAAACGCCCGCCTCCCGGCTGCTATGGCAACCGGGGGCGGGCGTTTAATGGTTATTGCAGTTCCTCCTGTTTGCGTTTTCATTCCTCGAATGCCCTTTGCCCTTCTTCGCTCTCGTAATATTTGAAAGGTAAGAATATTGAAAAATTATTAGTTTTCGTAGCCACGAATATAAATTTATGGGCTGTGTTTCTAGCTCAGGTGGCAGTGCGCCTGTCCAAGAGGGTATCGGGAGATGTAATCTCCCGATAAGAGAGTATATCGCAATTAGACGATTACTGTTGAAATGTGGCGATATACGGATCACTACTCCGGGGGTGACAGGCATCAAATGATGCCGCCGAGAGGGGGCAGAGCCCCATATGCACTAACTTAAGTTTACTTTTCCTTGAATCTGTGATATGCTTGAACAGGGTGATATAAATGGAAAATATAGCACAACTAATGGCGGAGCTGCCAAGTGACTATGAAGAAGACTGCTT
>JAQUYZ010000229.1 GCA_028691625.1 Eubacteriales bacterium | reverse complement strand
TGATTTCGCCTGCAGCCAATTTTGCAAAAACTGCATCGTAGTCAGCCTGAGTGAAGGTTGCGAATTTAGATGTATCCATTGGAAGCTGTACGCCGTCCATATCGGCAGAATATACTAACGCTTCTCCGCCCGGGAATTCGCCTGCATAGTACTGATCAAGCGTCGTCTGAACAGCAGCAGCTAAGCCCTTCATAGCGGAAGTGATCACGGTATCCGATTCTGCGCTCTGATCAACATCAACGCCAATCACCTTCGCATCGGCAGCTTCCGCAGCAGACATAACTGAGTTACCTACCGCGCCGCCGCAGGCAAAGATCACTTCAGTTCCTTCCGCATACCAGGAAGCAGCCAAAGTTTGAGCTTCCGGAGTAGCATCGAAATTTCCGGTATAGTGGTACTTCAGATCAATGCTGGTGATGCCTAGTTCTGCAGCCGCAGCTTCCGCACCTTGTACAAATCCGTATCCGAGTCTTATTACAGCAGGAACTGCCATTCCGCCCATGAATCCAAGCTTGGTGTAGCCGTCTTTGACCGCAGCATAGCCGGCAAGATATCCGGACTGTTCTTCCGCAAATACGATACCAACCGCATTGTCATTGGTACGGAATTCTGTATAATCAGCATTGTGTGGATTGCCGTCAATCAGAATAAAGGTAACGTCTTCATATAAATCCTGTGCCAGGTAAATCGGTTCTTCAAATAAGAAGCCCGGAGTAACGATTACTTTTGCTCCGCCTCCAACAGCAAGCTGAATCGCAGCAAGGTAAGCGTCTGTGCTCTGTTCGGTCGGTTTGTAGTATTTGTGGGTAACGCCATTTTCTTCCGCATATGCTACAACCCCTTCCCAGGTGCCCTGGTTGAATGATTTGTCGTCTATGGTACCGATATCGGTGATCATAGCGATTTCATAGGTTTCCTCCTCAGCGACAGGTTCTTCTTCCTGTCCGCCGCCGCAGGCAGCCAGTCCAAATACGAGTACGAAAGCTAATAGGAATGCCAATACTCTTTTCATCATTTCTTTTTCTCCTCCTTAAGAATTATAGAAAATAATCTGGTACAATTATACATTATCTGCCTTGAGAACAAAAGCATTTTTTACATCCTTGTTACAAATCACCAATTATCAAACGTTTTTCTAATAAAAATCCGGTTTCCGATGCTTCAGCAAGGGAAGCTGGTTTCTGATCTCCTCGACAAAATCCAAATCGATCTGTGCATATACGATGGATTCGCGTGCATCGCTCTTGCCGCTGAATTCGCCCCAGGGATTTACAACACAGGAATTGCCATAGGCTTGATACGGGCCTTCCGTGTCTCTGGCAGGAGAAACCGCCGCAAAATAGATCTGATTATCAAGAGCCCTTGCCCGCATGGTCAGATCCCAGTGTGCCGGACCTGTGGTCATATTGAATGCTCCCGGCAGGATCACCAGCTTGGCTCCATCCAGAGTCATTTTGCGAAACAATTCAGGGAATCTTACGTCATAGCAGATAGCAACGCCGATTTTGCAGAATTCCGTATCCAGCATCGTTACGTGCTCCCCCGAAGTCAGGGTTTCCGACTCCATAAACCGGATCCCTCCCTTTACATCGATGTCAAACAAATGAATCTTTCTGTGCTTTCCTATGATTTCTCCCTCTTTGTCAAAAGAAAAGCTTGTGTTGTATACCTTATCCTCCTCAAGCTCGGGAATCGAACCCCCCACCAGATAAATCTTCAGCTTTTTCGCAAGATCAGAGAGAAACTGAACCGTTTCTCCTTCCTGGGTTTCCGCATATTCTCTGAAATATTTATTGGAATAAGGGCAGTTAAACATTTCCGGCAGAGCGATTACTTCTGCTCCTTTCCCTGCTGCCTCCCTGATCATGGACTCGGCCGCGTCCAGATTCGATTTTTTCTCCATGGCGACCCTCATCTGACACAAGGCTAATTGAAACGTCATCGTCATTCCTCCTTTATATTAATAATTTCTAATAATCGGTGCGGCGCTTAAAAGAATAATTCTTGATAGATTTATTATATATGAAAAACAAGGAATTATCTATTTCAATTCGCTGGAATCATAAACAGCAAAAGACGAAGCTTTGCAGCTCCGCCTTTTCTTTTGCCCGGAGGCAGTATCGGGGAATTATGTCATTGTTGACTGATTTGATTTTTTCATACTAAGGTCTGATAAAGTGCTGTACCCAGTATGTGTTTCCACTGCCGTCAGTCACATAGCCAACACCGATTTCAGTGTACTTGGAATTTAAGATATTGGCTCTATGCCCTTCTGAATTCATCCAGCCGTTCATGACTGCGGCCGGAGTTTTCTGACCTTTTGCAATGTTTTCACCAGCTGTTGTGTAGCTGATTCCAAACTGCTTCATCATATCAAACGGTGATCCGTAGGTTGGCGATGTATGGGAGAAATAATTTCTGTCTCTCATATCTTCCGCCTTCTTTTCTGCAACTGCGGATAATTTTACGTTCACCTTCAAAGCAGGAAGACCGGCTGCGGCTCTTTCCTTGTTTACAAGGTCAACGACCTGCTGTTCATATGCGCCAATTGAGGAAGACGGCGCTGCTGGAGTCGTCGGTGCTGCAGGCTGTGCAGGTGTCGTCGGTGTTGCCGGCTGTGAAGGTGCCGTCGGTGCCGTTGGTTTTGCAGGTGCAGCCGGTGCTGCAGGCTGTGCAGGTGCCGTTGGTTTTGCCGGTGCAGCCGGTGCTGCAGGCTGTGCAGGTGCCGTTGGTTTTGCAGGTGCATTGATAGCGGGAACCTTCAACCCAAGCTGCCTGCAAATGCTCTGAAGCTTTGCCGCGTCAATCTTTCCGCCGGAGCACTGTGCCAAAATTCCCTGCAGGTTGTTGACAGTCGTTTGTGGTATTTGCCCATATATTTTACTGATCTGAATATTTAATTTGTTGGATTGATTTGGGCTGCAATTATTGTCTGCTGCGAATGCTTGGGCTGGTACTGCCATTACAAGCAGCATCGTAAGCGTTAACGTAATTCTGACAAATCGTTTTTTCATATTTGTCCTCCTTCTAGTTCTCGTTTTGCTGATAGATAAATAATTAACAAATCAGCGTATCGCTAAAACAGTATCGGATTCTATAGTGCTTCCCCTTGGTATAAAGTATAGGAGGGTAAAGGGGAGAAAAAAACCCCTAAATATTTTCCAGAAAAATAAAAAGAGAGCTGTACGCTCTCATATTTTTCGAGTGACCAGATCGATCAGATGATTGGTAATACGGGCTGTCAGCCCCCATATGACCCTGTCCTCATACCTGTAAATCGGTACGGTTGATTTCCCCTTTCGCCAATTATATCCATTTGTCAGATTGATCTTGTCGTAGGGAAAATCCGGTCCGATATTTGGCAAAACGTCAAAGCAGTAGGTCTCCGGTTCGTTTTCCGCAAAGAAAGAAACGGGAACAAGAAAGATCTCTTTCACCTCATCAGAATTCACCGTGATCCCTGAAACAACCTCGTAATCAATGGTGCCCAGAAGGGAATAGAGAGTGAAGTTGCTGTATGTATGGAGAAAATCCATCTGGGCGATGATGTGGATCTCTGATTCCTTGATATTCAATTCTTCCGAGGTTTCTCTGACTGCACACTCTTCAGCGGACTCGTTATTTTCGATCCGTCCGCCGGGAAAACACACTTCACCGGGCTGTTTTCTCATGTTTTCCGCGCGCACCTCATACAGGATATACAGCTCTCCATCCTTCTCAACCAGCGGAACCAAAACGGAATAATATCGATAAGTACCCAAGGATTTTGGTTCTCTGTCCCGAAAGATATCTTCAAAATCCTTAATTGTTATCTTCTTCATGGTTGATTTCCTTTTCCGACCGTGCGATCTTTTTTACCCATTGTTCTCTAAGATTGATGTAGGAGCCGATAAAAATAAGCAATATTCCGATCAGCCCGTTGACTCCGATTACTTCATGCAGGGCTATGACTGCAAAAACAGGCGCCAGAGCCGGTTTTACAAAAAATACGATGGAAGCAGTCGCCGCATCGGAAACCCTCATTGCAAGGAAGTAAAAGAGGTAGCCCAACCCCGTAACCATGATACCGATATAGAGGATCATCGTGATATTGTCCATCGTGATTCCTGCAATGAGAGGCCGATCCATGACCAGCAGGATGGGAATCATGAAAACCGAGCCGAAGAGAAAGCTGAGGCTGGTCTGAGTAATACCGCCGAGCCGCCGTACGCTGGTTCTGCCCATCGCACTGTAAAGGCCGAAGGTGATGGCTGCAAGAATGGTATAGCTGATTCCAGCGAATGTA
>JAQUYZ010000228.1 GCA_028691625.1 Eubacteriales bacterium | reverse complement strand
ATTACCAGTCATGTTTGTGTAGTCTATATTCCTACTCTACCTAGATGTCGGTGAATTTTTACATTTTCCTACGCTGCTACCATTTCGTTCGCTGTCTTGTACCCATGTATTCTGCGGGGGTAATTGTTCACCCAGTCTTCTATCCTTTGTAGTTCCTCATCTGTCAGCTGACCTATGTCAGTCCCTTTGGGAATGAACCGCCTCAGGATCCGATTCCCGTTCTCATTGCTGCCTCGCTCCCAGCTACTGTACGGATGGGCGTAGTAAACCTCATCGCACCCCGAGGCCTTTTTTATGGCTTCGCTGTCTAGGAACTCACTGCCGTTGTCCGCTGTGATTGTCTTGAACACTTCGGTGAAGTCGCCGCCTACGCGCTTTCTTGCCCTGCTGACCGCCCGGATCACTTCTCGTTGCGTCTTGTTTCTCACTATGACGTACAACGATTTCCGCGTCTTGCGTTCCACAAGCGTCAGAATCACTGGTTTTGTGCCTTGCTTCCCCACGACCAGATCGATCTCCCAGTGGCCCTGCTCGCTCCGCTCATCGGCTTCCCTGGGGCGTTCTGTTATGCTCCTGCCGTTCCTGTTGTTTAGTGCCACCTTGCGGATTTTCTTGTAATCTCGCTTCTTGCCGCCGTCTTTTTTGACCCACAGGTCCTTGTTCGTCACTTCCCTAAAAATCCCTTTGTCGATGTAATTGTAAACCGTCTTCGTACAGATGGACGTCTTAAACGGCATGCCCTTCTCTTTGATCCTGCCGATTATTACGTCTGGCGACCACTTCTCGTCTTTGATTTTGCCCTCAATGTAGTCTGCCAGCTTCTGATCGTTCCCGATCTTCAACCCCCGACCTTTGTTCGCCGCCCGCTCATCGTGCCTCATCTGACCTGTGTCCGCCTTGTAGGTCTTCTCAACGATGTACAGGGGCTCATTTTTCTTGTAGCTGGGGTTCAGCCGTTTTTGCTCCACAAGTCCTAGTAGAAGCTCCCTCTGGATCGTACGGCGATCCCGCCTAGGGTTCATTGCAACTCCTATTTGTGCAGGGGTCAGCCCTTGCTCATACAACGCCTCAATTTTGTAGCGCTCCTTTTCGGAAATCTGTTTCCATTTTCTCTTGCTTGTGTTATGCTTTTCTTGATCCATTCCGGGTTCCCTCCAGTCGCTTTTGTCTTCAACATTAAGCATAACTGGTTTGAACCACGAATGGGTCTTTTTTTTATTTGATTGGGCAATTCATTTTACAACTTACCATGATCTTTTTATATCTTTTTATATTATTGTCACCGATTGCACTATAAATTCTTCTTTTTCTTCTGCTCTTTTGAAGCATAAATTCCCAGTGCAATGATGGTCAGCAGATATGGCACGAGACGTGTCAGCTCGCTGGGAATGTTAAACAGCTGCAGACTGCTTGACAAGGCATCGGCAAAACCAAAGAGCAAGGAAGACAAAAGCGATAAGAACGGCATCCCCCTTCCCATTGCCTCTGCCGCCAAAGCAATGAAACCGCGCCCAGAAATCATATCCTTTGTGAACATGGAGAGATACGCCATGGACATGAAGGCGCCGCCCATGCCGGCAATCCCACCGGACATCAGTAAAGCGACCAGTCGTGTCTTTGCTACTGAAATACCGGCAGTCTGTACTGCCGTAGGGTATTCTCCCACGGCTCGTATGTGAGTGCCTGTTCTCGTATATTTCAGAAATATGCTTAGAAATATCAAAACAATGATCGACAAATAGGTCAGTACATTCTGGCCGGATAAGATCGTACCGAGATACGGGATCTCCTCAATCATCGGTATATTTACACTCGGCAGTACCATGCTGGGTAAAGCGGTGGATACGCCCTTATCTCCTGTCAGGAGATATAATATAGATACGGTCAAACCGCTGGCCATGAGATTCAGGGCAATCCCTGTCAATATAATATCAGTTTTTAGTTTTAAATGGAAGAAGGATAAAATGCCCGCATAGAAAACACCTGATAAAACAGCGATCAGCAGCCCAAGCCATGCGCTTTGCGTATATGCGCTGCCCACGACCCCCATCAGTGCTGCAAATAACATCGTTCCTTCAATGCTGATATTCAGTACGCCTGCGCGATCAGAGAGCAGTACAGCCATAGTGGCAAACAGGATCGGTGTCGTAACTCGTATGACGGAGCTGATAAATTCAGCAGAAATGATCAATTCCACGATATTATTCATTTGCCAGCACCTCCTTTTCCACAGCCTTTTGCTTCATACGGCTGAGTAAGGCCGTTGCCGTTACCAGCATGATCATGATCGCCTGGATTACGGTTATAATTTCACTGGGAACATCTGTTACCCGTGCCATGACGTTGGCTCCGACTCTCAGATAAGCCAGGAACAGCGCAGCCAAAGGAACAAATTGAGGCTTATTTCTGGCAAGAATCGCGATAATCACACCGTCCCAGCCGTAGCCCGGCAGAGTGGTCCACTGGAATCGCGCATACATACCCATGACTTCTACCGCGCCTCCGAGTCCTGCGATTGCACCTCCCAGAACCTGGGACAAGATGATCGCACCGCCGACACTGATGCCGGTATATTTTGCATACTTGGCATTTTGACCCATTACGCGGATTTCATAACCGGCTTTGGTTTTATAAAGGAATAAATAACATAGGATGATCAGTAGGATTGCAAGGATTACTCCAACGTGTATTCCGGTCCCCGGTACGCATTTCACCAACACTGCGTTTTCCGGCAGCTTTTTCGACGCAAGGAAGCCGTAGGTATCATCCCGAAAAAATCGATTCATTAAATATAAGCCTGCAAATAAAGCTACGTAATTCAGCATCAGGGAGGAGACCATTTCATTTGCATTTACCTTTGCCTTCAGGACTGCCGACACGGAGCACAGCAGACCTCCTGCTGCAGCACCGCAAAGCATGGGAATGATCAGCGCGAGTCCGGGTGGAAGCCCAAAAGAGGTTGCTGCAGCGGCAGCGATCAATGCGCCCAGGAAAAAGGAGCCTTCCGCACACATATTAAACATGGATGCCTGGAACATAATACATACAGCAAGTCCGGTAAAGGATACCGTTGAAGCCAGTGTGATCACAGTACCGAGGTTGCGGAATGAGCTGAAGGGCCCGAGCAGCAACGCTTGAATGGCAGCCGATGGAGAGTCGCTGACAAATAGTATGATGAGGAATGCGATGGATAAGGAGATTATGATTGCAATCGCAGTCGTCGCACTGCTGAACAAAAGATTCTTATTTTTCATGATAGGCCCTCCCGATTTCTTCCTCAGACTGTTGATTTACACCTAGCATGTAATGTCCCAGATCCGTTTCCGTGACGGTTTCGGGGTGTTCGATATATGCCGATAGTTTTCCGTTATACATCACAAGGATGTTGTCGGAAAGCTTGTAAAGCTCTTCCAGATCAGCAGATACTAATAGTACTGCATACCCGATGTCACGTAATGAGATCAGCTTTTCATGGATGAATTTTGCTGCGCCCACATCAATTCCCCTTGTCGGCTGTTCTGCGATAATCAAACGGGTATTATCCTGTGAGAATTCTCTTGCGACAACAACCTTTTGAATGTTTCCGCCGGAAAGCATTTCCACAAACGTCTGCGCCGAATTGCATTTTACCCGGTACTCTTTCACCAACTCTGCCGAGAGCTTGTTGATTTTCGGTTTCGCCATTAATTTAAACCGATTATATAAAAAAGGTTTTTTAATTTTCGTAGTGATCAGGTTATCTTCAATGCTCATCGTCGGCACGACTCCGAGGGTCATTCTGTCACTGGGGATATACGCCATTCCCAGGTCACGAAGATTCCCTATGCTAAGTTTAGTCGTATTCCGGCCGAGCATTTCTATTTTGCCTTCCGTGGGAATTGCCAAGCCGGTAATCATTTGAATCAATTCATTCTGTCCATTTCCCTCCACACCGGCAATTCCGACAATTTCACCGGCGCGTACCGTGAAGGACACGTCATTTACCTTCGTCTGCTTTTCCTGGTCGATAAATTTTAAATGATGGATGTGTAAAAGAGTCTCTTTGGGTTCCGACTTGGATTTTATCAAGTCGCCGGTATAACCGGAACCGACCATCAGGAATGAAATATCTTTTTCCGTCACTGAGTCTGTATCCATGGTTTGAACCATCTCTCCCCTTCTCATGATGCTGACGCGGTCTGAAATTTCCTTTACCTCACGCAGCTTATGCGAGATAAAGATAACCGTATACCCTTTTTCTTTCAGACTCTTCAGCTGAAGGAACAATTCTGTGGTTTCCTGCGGCGTTA
>JAQUYZ010000227.1 GCA_028691625.1 Eubacteriales bacterium | reverse complement strand
GAACGGTCGCCCATCTGGCATCTTCCGGTTCTGACAGGATACTCTGAAGTTCCTGCCGTTCAGAATACTTCCTGTAGTGGTGAAGATAGCTGAAGGCTGATTTCCAGCCCTCCTTCATAGAGGAATCTCCGCCAAGCATCCTGATATATTCCAGGTGTCCCGCACGTCGAAAATCGGTATCCTCGCAAATCAGGAACTCCCCGCCCCAGATGGCGCCGTCAGTGCCATAGCCGGTGCCGTCAAAGCTCACGCCGATGACGGGCTCCCGCAGGTCATGCTCCGCCATCACCGAAGCCACATGGGCATGATGATGCTGCACCTTCAAATGGGGTATTCCCCGCATCCGGGCAAGCTTCTCCGCACATCCCGTCGTATAATAACGAGGGTGAAGGTCGCTTACAATCAGTCCCGGTTTGATGCGGAACAGCTCCTCCATCCGCTCGATATTCTCTTCATAGATCTGTCCGGCTTCCCGGCTGTCCAGGTCTCCGAAGTATTGGCTGACATAGGCAAAGGGGCCTTTGCTCAGCGAAAAGGCTGCCTTCAGCTGTCCGCCCGTTGCAAGGATCATATCCCGCTTGGTCAGTTTATTGTTTATATACAAGGGAACCGGGGCATATCCTTTTGATCTTCTGATCATCTGAGGCTGCCCGTCGATCACTCTGGCTACGGAATCGTCAAGACGAACCCGGATCTTTCTTCTGTTATAGAATACCGCCGAAAGCAGTTTTTCTCCGTTCTCTTCCCAGCCCAGACTCTCCTGGAGTGCAAACATTTCTTCCTCATCCTTAATAATGGGCATCTCGGAAAAATTAGCGCTGGTCATGATCAGCGGTCCGCAGATATTGATGAGCATATATTGAACGCCCATGCTTGGGAGGAATGCGCCGATAAAGCGGCTGGTTTTATATACCTCCCTGCTGATCTCCTTGGCATCGTTCCGTTTGTGCTGAACGTTATCCGGTGACGGTTTTCGCTCTAACAGAACGATGGGCTTCGCGTTGGACAGAAGCAGTGCGTCCTCCTCTGCGCTCACATGGCAGTATTCCCTGATCTGTTCCACATCCCGGAACATAACGGCAAAGGGCTTCTCTTCCCTGATCTTCAGGCGGCGCAGATTGTTTACTGCCTCCCCCTTGAAGGGGCTGCAGACAAAGTTATAGCCGCCGACACCTTTCAAAGCGATAATCCTGCCCTGCAGAATCTGCATTGCTGCCCATGCGGTTGGAGTAACGGCGCGGTCCATAATTCTTTGATCCGCGTTGATTCCTATCATCCCCACGGAAGCCGCCTCACGCTGCGCTTCCTTCTTCCCCGTCAAACGGTATTCCAGCATCGGCCCGCAGTCGTGGCAGGATATCGTCTGTGCATGGAAGCGCCTGTCCAGCCGGTCCGTATATTCGCTGTGACAGAACGCGCACATGGGGAAGTCGAGCATTGCTGTATTTTCCCTGTCGTATGGGATCTTGTCGATGATGGTATATCTCGGTCCGCAAACCATACAGCTGATAAACGGATGCATGTATCTGGGATTTTTTTCTTCTTGAAGCTCTGCAAGGCAGTCGGGACAGATGGACAGATCCGCAGGGATCATTGCCGCCTCATCGTCGCCTTCATTGCTGTCCAGGATGGTGAATCCGCTGAATTCGCGTAGTTCCTGCTCTTCAGTTTTTATGTGAACGATTTCCGCCGGAACCGGCTTCTCTGTTTTCAACGCCTGAATAAATGCGTCAATTCTGGTTGATGTATCCGTCAGGACAATATCAACCAGACCGCCGATGTTGAGCACTTCACCCTTTGTCCCGCAGCGGTCTGCCAATTTCGCAACAAAGGGCCGAAAGCCGACCCCTTGCACGATTCCCCATATTTTAATCTTTACGGTTTTTTTGTCGGACATTTTATAACCTCTGCGATTTCGGTTCAATCATGGGTATGCGCAGTATCATGATCATGATGATGATACCCGGTGTCTTCATCCCTGTGATGATGGTGATGAACTGCTTTCGCTTCTTCCGCTTTTTTTTGAATCCATGCAGCGACTTCTGCAAAGCCCTCTCCGGTTTTTCCGGATACTTTAAACACAGGTACCTCTTTGTTCAGTGCCCTGACGCCCTTCCTGTAAAATTCTTCATCAAAATCAAGGTAGGGCAGCAAATCCGTCTTATTCAGGATAATCACATCCGCCTTCTCAAAGGCCAGTGGATATTTGTAAGGTTTGTCGCTTCCTTCCGTAACAGTGGAAATAAGCATTTTACAGTGTTCTCCGATGCTGAATTCTGCTGGGCAGACCAGATTTCCGATATTCTCGATGAAGAGAACTCCTTTTTCACCAAATTTGATGCTTTGAACCTGATTATGGATCATCGGAGCATCCAGATGGCAGGCACCGAACGTATTGATCTGAAATGTATCGATTCCAAGACTGCGCAAATCTCTGGTGTCGATATCGGATTCGATATCGCCTTCTATCACATAAGGCTTCAAGCCTTTCATATTCCTGATTATATTTTTCAATGTGGTGGTTTTACCGACTCCCGGGGCTCCCATTACGTTGATCACATAGATCTGTCGATCCGTCAGGTCCTCATTGGTGTGGGCTGCGATATGGTCGTTCTCGTCATGAATGTTTGCCATCATGTTTACCTTTAAAACATCATGCATCATTTTCCTCCTGTAGATGCTTCTGCACCCTTACGTTTCATTTGGTTGATTTATCATAAATTGTCTGCCGGAGGCCCCTACGGGAAAAAGTATTTTCTAAGAAAAACCGTGAAACCGATTACCGACTTTGATGCGAAGCATCTTAAAGGAGGCGGTTTTCGTGAAAACACTTTTTAACGTTCGATTTCAATGGATTCAATATAGAATTCCTTGCCGATCTCCGTCGGTTCTCCGTCCGATCCGCATTTCGGGCAGGCAAAGGAGAGGAATTCCCGTTCAAACAGTTCTCCGCAACCGGTACACTTCATCTTCGGCGTCACATGCTCGATTTCGATGACCGCTCCCTCACAAAGGGTTCCCTGAGAAATCACATCAAAATACATCTGGATAGAATCGCCGACAAAGCCGGAATAATCACCTACGACCAGCTTTATGGATTTTATTCGAGAAGCACACAACTCGGTTGCGTGCTCCTCGGCTAGTTTAATTATTTGTTGTGTAATCGGAAATTCATGCATTATAACGCCTCCGTAGAAAATTTTCGGCTGTAGAAAATTTTCTTTCCTCTGCGCGTTTCGATGAGGCAGAGCCTCATCATTCTGCTTTTTCCTCAGCCGCTTTCGGCTCTTCTTTTAGCTCCGTCTTCACTGCAGGCTTTGGTTCCGGTGCCGCTCCCACATAGGTGTCCACGACCTTTTCCGTGCTTGGCGCTGTATATGTATTCTCGTTCGTCAAACACTTCTTTGGGCAAACCTCAACGCAGCAGCTGCACTGAATGCATTGCATTCTTGCGATGGTCCAGGATCTCTTTGCCTTATCAACGACAATTGCATTGGTCGGGCACTTTCTCTGGCAAATTCCGCAGAAAATACATTCGTTGATCTGATTTTCGATGTGGCCTCTGGTTCTTTCCTGCCACTCTCTGGGGATTACAGGGTACATGAGAGTTGCCGGCTTTTTGAACAGGCTTCTCATGATCATTTTTCCTAATTTAAATGCTGCCATCACTCTTACCTACCTTTCCGTACAACTGATGCATGGGTCAATTGTTAAAACGATCATCGGAACGTCTGCCAGGTCACAGCCCTGCAGACATTTTACCATCGCAGGAATATTCATGTTGGTAGGAGTCCTGACTCTGATTCTTTCCAGGAACTTGGAATCCGCTCCCTTGGAATAGTAGTAGGCTTCTCCTCTTGGCTGTTCCAGTCTGGTTATAAATTCGCCCTTCGGCACGTTGCCCTTGACCGCCGCTGCGATCTCACCCTCGGGAATCTGATCGATCGCCTTCTCAATCATGTCGATCGCAGCGAAAACCTCTCTGATTCTGACCTGGGTCCTTGCATAGCAGTCTCCTGCAGTCTCAACACACGGCTCAAATCCGAGCTTTTCATAGACGCCGTTTCCGGTCAGTCTCATATCCTGCCTCAGTCCGGATGCTCTGGCCATAGGTCCAACGGCGCAAAGATCTTTTGCGTCCTGCTCGGACAGATAACCGACTCCAACCAGCCTGTTCTTTACGGAATAGTCCTGAAGGAAGGTGTCTGTCAGTTCCTTGAGCTCTTTTTCCATTCCCCGGAGGACCTTGACCATTTCGTCAAGTGTTTCCTTATCAATGTCTTTTCTTACTCCG
>JAQUYZ010000226.1 GCA_028691625.1 Eubacteriales bacterium | reverse complement strand
ATCGGGAATGCCCCCCGCATACGCGAGCTGATGGAGCTTGCAAAGGAAGCAAAGGAAGAGGTCGTGAGATCCCGTGAACGGGCCACTTCATCGATGTTTGAGGATGGTATCGATCACGTCAAAACCCTGATCGATGGCGTATTTCAAACAAATCATCGTATCCGTATCATCTTTTTCTGCAGCATAACGTAGGATTATGCCGCTGCCACAGGGACCGGAAACACTGAAATCATTCGCGATTTCGTCATAATCGACGGAGTCAAAATCGCCGATTACCACATCTGGTCTGACTCCTTCCTTCCGCGCATATAAATATCCTCCGTCTGCGCAGACGATCGTATCCTCCTTCTGAAATTGAAAGGATTGGCTTAAGAGGGCGGATTGATAGGAAGTTATGATTATGCACCGTTTCAGCGGAATCACCTCATTTTTCTATTTGACTGCAGCGCGCAGAGCTTTGTCGAAATCATTGATGATATCCTCGATATCCTCGATGCCGACGGAGACACGAATCATTTCAGGGAAGATACCGGACGCAATCTGTTGCTGCTCGTTCAACTGACGGTGTGTGGTGCTGGCAGGATGCAGAATACTGGTACGCAGATCTCCCAGATGAACAACCAGATGCACCAGGTCGAGATGCTTGATCAAATCCTTCCCGGCCTTTGCACCGCCCTTGATCCCAAAGGTCAGGATCCCGCTGGCGCCCTTCGGCATATATTTTTGTCCCAATTCATAATAGGGATCGCTTTCTAATCCGGGGTATTTGACCCATTCCACACAGGGATGAGCATACAGATACTCAGCCAGCTTACGCGCATTTTCACTGTGCCGCTCCATTCTCAGATGCAGTGTTTCCAGACCCAGATGAAGCATAAATGAATTGAAAGGGCTTGGTGAGCAGCCATAATCTCTCAGCAGCTGAACCCTTGCTTTTACGATATAGGCCGCCGCTCCGAAAGACTCGGCATATTTCAGTCCGTGGTAGCTGGCATCAGGATCGACCAGACCAGGGAACTTTCCGTTATCCCAATTGAAGTTGCCGCCGTCGATCAGCACGCCTCCGAGGCTGGTCGCATGTCCGTCGGTATATTTTGTTGCGGAATGAATCACGATATTTGCTCCATGCTCGAAGGGCCTGCAAAGATAAGGCGTAGCAAGGGTATTATCGACGATAAATGGCACATCGAGTATTTTTGCAACGGAAGAAAATTTCTCAAAATCGAGAACATTCATTCCGGGATTTGCAATCGTTTCTCCAAAGATTGCTTTGGTGTTCGGTTTCGCACAGGATAAGATCGATTCCTCGCTGGCATTCGGATCAACGAAGGTAAAATCAATTCCAAGCTTTCGAAGAGAAACATCGAATAAATTAAAAGTACCGCCATAAATACTCGACGAAGATATCACATGATCGCCTGCCTGGCAGATATTGAGAATGGAAAACATGCTTGCGCTCTGTCCGGAAGAAAGAGCCAGCGCACCGATGCCGCCTTCAAGGAGATTCATTTTTCCTTCAAAAGCGTCTGACGTTGGATTTCCAAGTCTTGTGTAGAATGATCCACCAACCTTAAGATCGAAAAGATCCGCTACATAGTCGGAATCATCGTAAGAAAAGGTGGTGCTCTGAACAATTGGCAGAACTCTTGGTTCTCCCGGCTTTGGTTGATAAGTACCTTGCACACAATTGGTGTTGAAGCGGAACTTTGTCATGATAGTATCCTCCTGATCAGCAATTTATAGGATCAGCGTCAATGTATGCAGCTTATTGACGCTTCCCGCGTTCATTAAATCACCATCATGTCCATATGGGTGATGAAATTGACGCTTCCCGCGTTCATTAAATCACCATCATGTCCATATGGGTGATGAAATTGACGCTTCCCGCGTTCATTAAATCACCATCATGTCCATATGGGTGATGAAATTGACGCTTCATTAATAGTAGCGTCAATTATAACATATTTGCCTATGAAAGAACATTAAAATTCTAAAAATTCCGTGTATTGTAAAACAGCTTTTTGCTCTTGTCAACTTACATTTCAATGTTTATACTTAAACTAGGAGTAATTGTATCAAAAAGAAAAGGGGTTACCTATGGAAGAGAAAATAAAAAGAGTGCTTGCCGAAAAAGTTGATCCTTTGCTGGAATCTCATTTTGGCGGAGTCGTATTGTCAGCCTTTGAAAACGGAACAGCGTATGTAAAGCTTACCGGAGCCTGCAGCGCCTGCCCTTCCGCACAATACACCATCGAAGATGTGGTCAAGGGAATCGTGCTGGAAGCGCTCCCGGAGGTAAAGGATGTCGTCCTGGACACATCAGTCAGTGAAGACCTGCTGGATATGGCAAGAAAGATCCTGAATAAGGATCGATTATAACGCATATAACGCAGCGAAATTACGATAGGTCATAACCTGCTTGGTTTTTGGCATAGATATTGCTTAAGTATATAAATAGTTTCAATAGATGATATAGTGCGGTATAGCAATGGGGCTGATCTGTCACTATGGAGTCTGAATATATTTACAAGTAAGGAGTGGTTGTATTATGGCATTAATGACCGGAGCTCAATATATCGAGAGCTTAAAAAAATTGAACACGAAGGTTTATTTATTCGGAGAAGAAGTGAAGGATTGGGTAGACCATCCAATGATCAGACCTTCCATCGATTGTCTGGCAATGACCTATGAATTGGCTCAGGATCCGCAATACGCTGATTTGATGACTGCAAAATCCAATCTTACAGGAAAGACTGTAAACAGATTTTCACATTTACATCAGGGCACAGATGACCTGATCAAAAAAGTAAAAATGCAAAGATTGCTCGGGCAGAAAACAGCTTCCTGCTTCCAGAGATGTGTAGGAATGGACGCATTCAATGCAGTATTTTCCACTACTTATGAAACGGATAAAAAATACGGCACAAAATATCATGAAAGATTTACAAAGTATCTTGAATACATACAGGAAAACGACCTGGTTGTTGACGGCGCTATGACAGACCCTAAAGGAGACAGAGGCTTAGCCCCAAGCCAGCAGCGTGATCCTGATATGTTTCTTCGCATTGTTGAGAAAAGACCTGACGGTATCGTTGTTCGAGGTGCAAAATGCCACCAGACCGGTTCCATAAATTCCCATGAACACCTGATCATGCCTACGATCGCAATGACTGAGGCGGATAAATCCTATGCGGTATCCTTCGCAATCCAGTCTGACGTTCCTGGAATCTTCATGGTTTACGGAAGGCAATCCTGTGACACAAGGAAACTGGAAGAAAATGCTGACGTAGATCTTGGAAACAAGAAGTTCGGCGGTCAGGAAGCATTGGTCGTATTCGACGACGTATTCATTCCAAATGACAGAGTATTCCTCTGCGAAGAGTATGACTTTGCGGGAATGATGGTAGAGAGATTTGCCGGATATCACAGACAGTCCTACGGCGGATGTAAAGTCGGTGTTGGCGATGTCATCATCGGAGCTGCTGCTCTTGCTGCTGATTACAATGGCGCGCAAAAGGCCTCTCATATCAAGGATAAGCTGATCGAAATGACGCACCTGAATGAAACCTTATACTGCTGCGGTATCGCATGTTCCGCAGAGGGTTACAAGACGGAAGCAGGAAACTATCAGATTGACCTGCTGCTTGCAAATGTATGTAAGCAGAACGTTACCAGATTTCCTTACGAAATCATTAGATTAGCTGAGGATATCGCAGGCGGACTGATGGTAACCATGCCATCACAGAAGGATTTTGAATCTGATTTAAAGGTTGGACAGAGCGGAAAGACAATCGGCGAATGGTGCAATAAACTTTATGCCGCAGCTCCTGGTGTCTCCACTGAAAACAGAATGAGAATCCTGAGATTCCTTGAGAATATCTGTTTGGGTTCCTCTGCAGTTGGATACAGAACGGAATCCCTGCATGGCGCAGGATCCCCGCAGGCTCAGAGAATTATGATTGCCCGTCAGGGAAATATCAGCCAGAAGAAGGAACTTGCAAAGGCGATCGCGGGAATCAAAGAATAATCACTTACCGGAAGTTAATATTTACGGAACCGTCGGAGCTATTTCGGCGGTTCTGTGTATAAAATAAAAGGAGAGCGACCAATGCTTATCGGCGTAAAATTCTGCGGAGGCTGCAATCCCAGATACGATAGAGGAAAGGCTTTTGAGGCGATAAAAAAACAGACACAGGGTGAAGCGGAGTATGTGATCGCCCAAGAGGGCATGGAATACGATCGCCTGCTGGTAATCGGAGGCTGCACAAATTGCTGTGCGTCGTATTGCCAATATAAGGT
>JAQUYZ010000225.1 GCA_028691625.1 Eubacteriales bacterium | reverse complement strand
ACGAGCTCTGTGCTTCTCGCAAAGTTGCTCAGCATGATCGCCATCTGCTCTCTTGTGATGTTATCATTCGGTGCAAAGGTAATCTCATCAACCCCATTAACGATCCCGTTGGCAAAGCCCCAATTAACGTAATTGTAATACCATTCTGCAGCTGGTACATCCGTAAACCCCGCGGGAACGGTCTGTGAAGGATCCAAACCGTAGATCGTTTTTGAAAGCATCGTCAGGAATTGTGCTCTTGTGAGAGAAGAATCCGGCTGATAATAATGATCACCCATTCCGTTCACAACACCTCTGGCCGCCAATCTGCCGATATATTCTCTTGCCCAATGAGCTGTAGTATCCTTGAAGTCGATGAGCGCCGCTCCGACCTGAACCGGTATGGTCTTTGTCACACCGTTATACACCACATAGATATTGCCTGCAATACCGGATTCACCGGTTGCTTGGAAGAGGCCGTCTACATCAATCGTCCCTATGTTGGGGTCACAACTAAAGGTAAAAAGGCTGTCCTTGCTTGCAATGGGTGCAAATCCGAATTTGGCCGTCACATTGATATCGGAGGATTTTCCGGGATCAATGACAAGATTCTGAACATTTGTAGTAAATGTGATGTTATTCTCTATATTAATTTCCGTTGTTGTACTGAGACTTCCGCTCTCCGCTTCGATAACCGCGGTTCCCGCTTCCGTTCCTGCAGTGAAAAGACCGTTCTGATCGATGGTGCCTGCAGAATTCTCCACCCCGTAGTCTACGCTGTTTCGTAACGCAACGGATTCATATTTCTCATTGGATGCATAGGTCGTGAATTGAATGTCGGCACCTGGCATTACCAGGGGCTGGCTTGCGTAGGTATGTAAATTTTCTGCTTTGGAACTGCCGCTATCCTGATAAACCAGAAACAGCCCGTTCGTTGTTTTTCGCTGTGCTCCTGAGGAAGGTGAATTTTTTTTCACCGCTTTGGAATCCTTCCCACCTTCTCTGACACTCATCACCGAGGAACCTCCTCCGTCCATGTTAACGACGGTGGTGCAGCCCAATGCCATGAGATGCTTTACCATATCAGTGAGACCAAGGCCTGCTGAGAAGCCCGGCTGCCGTCCATCCAGCACATAGAGCAGAATGCTGCCATCCGGTTTGATGCCAACCGCGGTTCTCGGATTGATGTTGGTTCCGTTTGAAACGATCCGTCCGTTTTCACACATGACGTAGTAAACACCAAGAGCTTCCCTGCTGTCTCCCAAGCCTCCGTTGTTCCAGTCCTCTACGGAAATCTCGACAGTGCTTCCGGGAACAAGATACGAGGCAGGAATCGCATATGGGGAATCTGCCGCTGCGGACAGAACCAACTGATTCGGCCCGATGGGCGTATTGGTTGTCCCGTTTCTGACTTCAACGACAGTAGCAGTAATGGTTCCGCCCACCGTCGGTTCCGTATTGTCGGCAGAGCCTGCATCCAGAATCACTTCGACCGAATTGGCGGAGGTTTTTGTAGTGGCTGCGTACTGGCCGTTGAAAAGATGGAGGGCTTTTGCCCCGCCATGGGGAATATTGAAAAATCCGATGGGCGCGGTCCAGTCCGTCGGCACATTCACCATTTGCTGGGTCATCGCAGGAGGTGTTGTAATCGCAGCAGCGGAAGTCTGCGTTGAATCGACCGGCTGCATGGGATCCGCCGGCTGCATGGGATCCGCCAGCTGCATGGGATCCGCCGGCTGCGTCGGATCGACAACAGGCACCTCGACCGTTGTCGGGATATTAATCGTTCCTTTTAAGGAATATCCGAGATTGACCTTTTCCAGGGATGCTGCTCCATCTTCATCAAAGGAGATCACATATTCCGGTGCATACCCGGAGGTTTTAATCTTTCCGTCATGGATCGTCAAGCCCTTCGGGGCGCCTGTTGCAGTGTCATACAGATCACCGTTGATGCCTGCGACTACCTTGTACCCCTGGCTTTCCAGCGTATTGACCATGGTATCCATTGTATAGGTTCCTGCAACCTCGCCTTCAAATACATAGGGTTTTAAATCCGAATCCTCCAAATCTGCCTTTACAAAATAGGCGCGTTCAATGCCGTTCGTGCTATGGCCGGCCAATTGTTCTGAATAAAAAGCTTCCTCGTAAATCTGTGATCTGGTCTCATAATATACATTGCCGATTCCGTCCTGATACGAAAACCCTGTTAAAAATGTTCCTGCCGTCAATGCAAGTATTAAAATACTTGCGGTGACTTTTTTAGTGCTTAATAATGTCATTGATCCCTTAACCCCCTAACCTCTTCTGCTAAATCGTTATTTGCATTCATATTATTCTAACACCCCTCCTCTGATCTTATCAAGTTACACTTCCATTACAGAGGGGGCCCTTCTATTTCCCCTTAAAATTGAACATGTTGCTTCCGAAGCAATCTGCGTTGTAAAGGATGATCACGAGGTCCGGACGATGTTCCTCTGCATATTCAGAAACGGAATCCTGGAATAATCTGACGTCCAGCGCCCTGACCTCATGCAGCCCCGTGGATAAAAACGAATAGACAGGCAGACCAAAGGAGTCCTTCAGCATCAGGAGTCTGCCTCCCCGGACATTGTGGTTCACAAACTGCAATTCCGCATTATCTCCGTGGTAGACTGCATAGCGGTTCGTTTCGGGAGGAGTCCCCTCTTCGAGATAGGAGTTGGTCAGAACGGCTTTCCGGAAGTCACCCTCGAACACTTTTTCTGCGCCGTACTCTCTCTCATAAACTGTATAGCTTGTGTCAAATTTCGGAGTGATCAGTGTAAAATCATCTGTGCCTCCGTAGGACTCACCGACTCGCCGACCCATGGAACCAAGGTAATACTCCCGAAATACTTTCTGATTGAAGTTGTTTAAATCTGTATACTTTTTATCGATATGAAAGCCGTATTCCGTGTTTAGGATTTCTGCGATTTCGGCATAGCTGCTGAATGCGCCGTTGATGGTCCAGTGATGATCCGTGTTAAAGAACAGCTGATTCTGATTCATCTCTCCGGACCAATAATTTTCTCTGAGATCAAAATAGTCGATCCCCGCTGCGTCCAGACCGTTCAGGAAACGGTCTGCATTCTCATTGGCATGATCCTTCAGGTGTTCCGGCAGCTGCTGCTCATGGGCCGGCAGCTTAAAAGGCGCCTGAATATAGAGCAGAGGGATGTTCAGTTTATCAAGCTCCTCTTTCAGTTGGAAAATATTCTCCAATTCCTCGGAAACATCCTGTCGTGGAACGGCATAGGCGATCTGGCCGTACTTTGTCTTATAGAGTTCGCCGTAGCCGATATCCACTATGATGCGTTTTCCCAGCAGCTTCTGAACCCGGCCGTAGAAATCGATATATTCCTCTCTTTTGTATGTATCATTGTCTATGGTTTTTTCCAGACTGTCGATGGCACCTGCAACCCGCTCGATGAGAGGGGTTCCGGGTAAGATGGTCGTCCGGTAATCCTCAAGAAAATCATCCCTTACATTGTGTTCCGTAAAGAGCAGCCCCCAGAGCATGCCGAATATGATGACCAGAAATGCGATGGCCGTAATCTTTTCTGTTTTATGTGTTTTAAACAAATCTCTCAGTTTCATATACATCCTTTTAAGTTTCTTTCCGTTCTTTGTTCCGTTAATATTACTTCAACGCACTGTTTGGCTGCTCCAGTGCACAATTCTTAGAAGTTGAAATAGATAAACGGATTATAGGAGCCCTTCACGATAAAGGACATGGCAATGAAGAAAAGCAGCAGCAGTACAGAAGGATAGACAACCAGCTTTGCAGCCGTTAAAATTGGTTTTCCACCGTTCCTTTTTTCCTCATACCAGCTCGAAAACACCTTGGATACGGGCATGGAAAGCAAAATTCCAATCACAAGAAACACCTTGTTTTCCGACAGGTACACCAGTGTATTTCCGTCGAGAAGCTGTGCTCCGTTGAGAAACAGCATGGTTTTCAGGTATGTGACTGCGCCGGCTATGGTCTCAGCCCGGAACAAGACCCAGCCGAAAATCACAAGCAGCAGGGTGTAGACATGTTTTGCCGCCGCTGCAACGGTATGGCTCTTCCCCAGTTGTTCAAAGTTTGCAATCTTTTCCAGGGAAATAGATACAAAATAAAGCAAGCCCCAGCAGATAAAAGTCCAACTGGCGCCGTGCCAGAGTCCTGTCAACGACCAAACAACGAAGAGATTGAAAAACAAACGACTCTTGGATTCCACTCTGCTTCCTCCGAGAGGAATATAGACGTAGTCCCGGAACCAGGTGCCCAGGGAGATATGCCACCTTCTCCAGAATTCAGAGGTTGATTTCGATATGTAT
>JAQUYZ010000224.1 GCA_028691625.1 Eubacteriales bacterium | reverse complement strand
AAAGGTGTTACAAATAACCTATGTTATATATAACAACGTCTAAACTTAAACGTTTTTGTAATGCAATATCTGCAGTTTCTTCTATTCCTGTCGTAACCATACCGTAAAGCGGTACGGTGGTTTGACAATTTATTTGGCAGCCGGGCGGGCTCCGCTTGCATCACTCATCACAGTATATAAATCGTCGTGCATCGTGATGTTTCAGAGCTTCGTTTCTGGAACTACGCACATTGAAATATCAACCACCATAAGAAAAGCGACACTAGTGGCGCAATTCTATTAGATAAAGGAAGAAAAGATAGGAAATTGATATTCATAACATATGATATTAATAACAAATCATAAATTCCAACGTTTCTATGATGTAAAAGTGAATGATCTTCTGGAATATCTTTTCTATTGCAAAAGAACGTATGTTCTGATACTATATTCTTACGAACAAAGAGGAAGTTTAAGGTGGTTAATCGTGAGGATAATCTTTCATATTGATGCAAACAGCGCGTATTTGAGCTGGACTGCCGCAGCGATGCTGGAAAAAGGCTATCGGATTGACATAAGAGAAATTCCGGCCGTGATCTCGGGAGATCCTTTGAATCGGCACGGTATTATCCTGGCAAAATCAATCCCTGCCAAGAAATACGGAATTGCAACCGGACAAAGTCTGTTTGAAGCAAGGCAGAAATGTCCGGAGCTTGCCGTGTTCCCGCCGAGCTATGACCTCTATATGCTCTGCAGCAATGCCATGTATCATATTTTGCTTGAGTATTCCCCTGCCATTGAGAGATATAGCATAGACGAGTGCTTTTTGGATTACACCGCATCGAAGAACAGGTTTGGAGAGCCACTTAAAATTGCATATGAGATAAAAAACAGGATAAAAAAGGAACTTGGATTTACTGTAAACATCGGAGTTTCCACCAACAAGCTTTTGGCAAAGATGGGATCCGAACTGAAAAAGCCGGATCAGATTCATACCCTCTGGCCATCGGAAATAGAGAAAAAGATGTGGCCTCTGCCCGTAGGAGAACTATTTATGGTCGGAAGAGCTACGGCGCAGAAACTGCAGAGGATCAATATCAATACTATTGGAGATCTTGCAAAAGCGGATCCAAATCACATGAAGGCATTGCTGAAATCTCCGGGACTTCTGGTTTGGGAATTTGCCAATGGCATCGACGATTCGCAGGTCACCCTGAACAGTGACATCATACAGAAAGGCGTGGGGAACAGCACCACCATAAGCCATGATGTAACGGACCGTACCGAGGCGCTTATGATCCTTCTGGCCTTGACGGAGCGTGTTGCAATGCGCCTGAGGAGGCTGGGCTACATGGCGTCTCTGGTGTCCGTATCGGTCAAAACCGACGGATTCATACGGTACAGCCATCAGCTGAAGCTTCAGAGCTGCATCAACACAACGACAGAAATCTACGAATATGTGTGTCTTTTATTTGACCAGTGCTGGAAAGGCGAACCGATAAGGCATCTGGGTGTTCATGTCTCGGATTTCCAGGATATCGAAGTGCGGCAGTATTCTCTCTTCGATAATCGGGATTCGGAAAAACTGCAGGCGATTGACAGAGTTGTTGACAGGATCCGTGAAAAGTACGGCACCAGATCCATTATCCGCGGAAGATTTGCGAACGGCAATACCAATGCAGTTCAGGGCGGAACAAATGACAGTGATTTTATCATGATGGGAGGTTACAAGCAGTGAAAATACTGGCAGAACCGATAGAAGCGGCAGTCTGGTTCAAATCAAAGGAAAAACCTCATCCGGTCAAGTTTCGTTACAGCGGCAGCGACGGACTGCTCCGAAAGGTCAATGTGGATAAAATCATCAGCATCGATGAAATAAAAACGGCAGGAATCAGAGCCTTTGTCTACCGCTGCCAGAGCGAAATCGACGGAGCGATGAAGGTTTATGAGCTGAAATACCTGGTCAGCGACTGCAGGTGGGAGCTGTATAAAATGTGACATCTTTCTTTATGTTGTGAAACATGTGATTCTCCTTTTGTCTTCTCTGAAGGGCAAAGCCAAATTAACCGCTGTGAATAAGGATAACCCATCCCTCTCAAAAATTTAAAATGCAGGGAAAGCGGTAGCAGCTGATTGATCCATTGAAGGTTTCAGGAATTAGACAAATATCATAAGTGTGAGGTGGTTGTAATGTGCGGAAGATATACTTTTTTTACGGATAAGGAACTTCAGGAAGTCGATGAAATCATCGACCAGATCAGCAATGAAATTCAGCTTGAAAATATAAAAACAGGGGAGATCTTTCCCACCAATCTGGCGCCCGTATTTGTTCCCCAGGATGATTTCGTGATTCCAAGGTTGATGGTATGGGGGTTTCCCAACTTCCGGAACAAGGGGGTTATCATCAATGCAAGATCGGAAACAGCCAGGGAAAAGAAACTGTTTGGTTCTTCACTGGAGAAAAGAAAATGCGTCATCCCGTCAACCGGATTTTATGAATGGAATGCAGAGAAAAAGAAATTTCTTTTCAATATGCCGGACTCGGGGATGCTTTACATGGCTGGAATCTATAATCAGTTTGACGGAAAGGATCGCTTTGTGATTCTGACAACAGGAGCAAATGCGTCCGTGTCTGAGGTTCACGACAGGATGCCGGTAATCGTCCCGAAGGATAGAATCAGGAACTGGATATTTGACAATGACAGTACGGATGCATTTTTGTATGGACAACAACCATATCTGCTCCAAAGCGTTCCGGCTGAAAAAGAATAGTGATCGTGCTGTTATATAAATAGAAAAATTGCCGATATACGATATGAATCAAAAAATTCGAAACTCAACTCCCTGATGATGGAAAATGAACAATACTTACAGAGTGAACGGATCCAAAATGGGTATCAATGTTAAATAAACCATCATGAATCGCAGTGAAACGACAGCTTTTGCAGAAGCCGTCCTGGAGGGATGATTCGCCTTGAGACAGAGAGGAACGAATTTTTATATGAAAAAACAAGCGATGCATTATATTGTAGTGATGCTTTGTATACTGGCATACCTTATCATGGCATATTTTCTTCGAAACTATGCATCGACAGGCAATCAGGGAGGATTTTTAAACCTGAAGGAAGCGTCAGTTGTACGGGGGATCCTTACCCAGCTGCAGATGCTGATCTCCGTTTTTTTGGTGCTTAAAAAAGAAAAGGGAACTTATGTTATCGCCATGCTGTTAAATTGTTTCAGCCTGGTGAGTTCTCTGCTCTTCATGATCCATTATAAATCGACAGACTCATTGCCGGGAATTATTTCTTATCTTGGTGTAATGGGGATTATATCTCTCATGAATTTCTATAAATTAAAAGTAGCCAAACAGTTCAAAATGCTGAAAGAAAATGAGCTGCAGCTTGAGAAAATGGCATTTCAGGACACTCTTACGGATGCGCTGAACAGAAACGCTTTTCTGAAGGAGCTGGATAAAAGCCTTAAGAATCACAGGAAAACCGGGAATAAGCTCGCAATGATCTATCTGGATGTGGATGACTTTAAGCTGATCAATGATGTGTATGGCCATTATGCCGGGGATTTGATTCTGGAAACCATGGTGAAGCGGATAAAACGAGTTCTGCGGAAAGAGGACCGGATCGGCAGACTTGGAGGAGATGAGATCGGAATATTTCTCGTCAACATAACGGATTCAGGGAAACTGTCCACATACATCAGAGAGATCCAGCTTGTGATTCAACAGCCTTTTGAGGTGGATGGAAAATCTTTAAATCAAACGGTAAGCATTGGTGTTGCCGTATATCCTGAAGTTGCGGATTCCCCGGACGCATTGCTGAAAAGAGCGGACGATGCAATGTACCAGGCCAAAAGAGAAGGAAAAAACAGAATTTCCTTTTTCCCTTCAGCCAAGCCGATTCCTGCAGAGGAATTTGAAAATTATTCTGAAAGGAAAGAATAAGGGGGAATGTTGATTGCCAAAGATTCGTAATAATATGCTTATCCCCGAACTCATCCGGCTGATGATAACAGAAGCGGACAGCAATCAGATTACTCGTTATGAAAACAAGCTGGCTTGTATGATTGCGTCTCCGGCTATTATTTTTGCTGCTGTTTTAAACTTCGGGTACAACTTTCTGAGTTTGGGAAAGAAAGAAATATTTTTTCATTCTGAAATTGGCATGACAGTATTGATCAATTCATCGGTATTGATGGTTTTGGCTGTGCTCTTTGAGATCACACACAGAACGGGAATAAGAACCCGACTGGCTTCTTTTTTGGTGGGATTCTTATATGCTGTATGGTTTTTGTTCGCTTTGATTCGTCTATATTACATGATTGGTTACGGGGTGTGGCTG
>JAQUYZ010000223.1 GCA_028691625.1 Eubacteriales bacterium | reverse complement strand
CAAGAATGCTCGAAACCTTATCATTACGCATATTTTCAGCGCAATTGCAGTTAACTTGCTTTCTGCCAGCCAATATGTGGCGATCCTGATCCCCGGAAGAATGTATCTCACCTCCTATGACAAATTACATATCAGAAGAAATGTCGCATCCAGAACCTGTGAAGATGCCGGCACGGTCACCTCGCCGCTGGTTCCCTGGGGACTCTGCGGGGTATACTTTACCGGAACCCTGGGTGTTGCCACATTAGATTATCTCCCGTTTACATACCTTGCTCTGTTCTGCCCCATCATTGCCATTATCTATGCTGTCACTGGCAAATTCATATGGTACAACACCGAGGAGGAGCAAGCAGAGATCGAGAAGGAAACAGCCCTTGCCGAATCAAATGGATAAAAATGGAGAAGCAATATGATAGACAAAAATGAAGTGGTTGAACTGATGAAAAAACTCATCGCAATCCCCAGTTCTTATTTCGAGGAAAAAGAAATCATGGCATTTGTAAAGGGTTGGTTTGAAAGCAACAATATGCAACCTTTCATTCACGAATACCATGAAAAGAAGATCACCGGCCATCAGGGGCAAAACATTGTTCTGGACCTGGACGGGGGTCAGCCGGGCCCGACCATCTGCATCAACGGTCATCTTGATACGGTGCTGCTATGCAAAGGCTGGACGGCAGATCCATATGCAGGAACTGTAGAGGGAGACCGGATCTTTGGCCTGGGGGCATTGGACATGAAATCCGGCTGTGCGGCTACCATGCTGGCCTTAAAAGCTTTTCACGGCAACCATTCCGGATTTAAAGGCAAAATCATTGCCACCTACGTTTCCGTGGAGGAAGGGCCATATGGCATGGGGACAAACGCCCTCATCGAGGACGGCATCATACATAACGTCGACTTTTCCATTGTGACCGAGCCCTCCGCAGGGTTTACCCAGCAGCCGTTTCCGACAATCTGTCTCGGCGCAAGGGGAGGATACGGGCTGGAAATCGAGCTGTTCGGGAAGGCGTCTCATGCGGCCACACCGCAAAACGGGAAGAGCGCAGCACTGGATGCTTCCAAAATCGTATGCGAACTGGAAAATGTTGAGTATCTCCGGGATGATCATCTGGGAACCGGGGCGGCTTGTGTCGTAGCAGTGGAAAGCGACGGCGGTGCCTGCAGCGTTCCGGATTATGCAAAGATTAAATTGTTCTGGCATATCGTAGTCGGAGAAGACGAAACCACCATCGAAAAGGAAATTATCAGGGCAATCGAGCGTGCAGGGATTCAATGCCAATATAAAATCAATTTCAGAGAAGCGCCCAGCGAGGGCTCAAAAGGATTTATGCCATATACGGTGGATGAAGAGGAGCCCATGGTAAAAAGCTTCATGGATTCCGTCGTGCGTGTCTGTGGAGCGGAACCGAAGAAGGCCTATTTCCAGAGCATCGGAGACTTCAATTATCTGGGGTCAAGGGTGAATGCGCCTGTCGTTATCTTCGGTGCAGAGGGTGATAATTTTCATAGTCATGATGAATATGCAACAATATCTTCCATTTTGAAAACGGCTGAGGTCGTATACGACTTCCTGGAAAAAAATCTTACCTGATCAGAAGAAGCGCAGCGGAAGCAGCCCGGTTGACGGGATGCTCCCCTGCGTTTTGTTCATACGGATCTCCTTCGGCCGGATCGGAGGATCAAGAATGAGTGGAGTAGAAAATGAATCAATTTGCGATAGATACCTTGTTTATCAACGGGAAAATATATACAATGAAAGAAGAAAACGATCAGGTGGAAGCGATCGGCGTCTATAAGGGCAGGATCGTGTTTGCAGGAAAGCGGTCTGAATCAGAGCGATACTCCCCAAAGGAAATCATTGATCTGCGCGGAAAAACCATGATCCCCGGGCTGGGGGACTCCCATCTCCATCTCTATGCCTGCTGCCAGAATCAGGCGACGGTCAGGCTGGACGATACGAAAAGTATGGATGAAATGATAGCGGCCATGAAACAGAGGGCCGCTGTGACAGAGAAGGGGAAATGGATCAAAGGAACCGGATTTGACCATACAAAATTTGAGGAAAACAGAATGCCGACACGGTGGGATTTGGATCAAATCAGCACAGAGCACCCCATCGTGATCCGGAGATGCTGCCTGCATGTCATGGTTGCCAACAGCTTTGCGATCCTACTGGCAGCAATCGATGCAAAAAAGCGGAAGGAATTCGAAGGCTTGATCGAATCGGAAGGAGACGGCACCTTCAATGGTATCTTCCGGGAGAAGGCGACCTCCATCTTTGATGAGATCGTTCCCAATCCCTTGTCGGATCCCGCGGAGAGAAACAGAATTTTTTTCAGCGTGCTTGCGGACATGGCATCAAAGGGGATCACACAGGTACATACGTATGCGGCAAAGATATGGAATTATGAGGAGAGCCTTGAAACCTATCAGACACTGGACAGAAACGGCGAGCTGCCGATCCGTGTGGTTGTGAATCTGGATGAATTGTTCGAGCCGGTTGATTACGGCCGGCAAACGGAATTGAAAAACCCTTACCATAAGGTGAAGCGGGGTGCGTACAAGCTGTTTACGGATGGATCGCTGGGAGCCAGATCCGCAGCCTTGACAGAACCATACAGCGATGAGGAACACAATTATGGCATTTTGATCGATCGAGAAAAGCTCATCGACCAGCTGCAGCACGCTTATGAAAAAAGACTGCAGCCTGCGATCCACGCCATCGGAGACAGAGCGCTGGACTTGACTCTGGATGCCATTGAGGCCGTGCTTGCTCCGCAGTCAGAATCAGCCGGAACCGGGCAGCAGGAATTATGGGAAAGGGAACACAGGCTGCCCATACGGATCATCCATGCGCAGATGGTACGGAAGGACCAGCTGGAAAGACTGAAAAAGCTGCCTGTGGTGCTGGACGTACAGCCTGTCTTTTTGTGTACGGATTTGTACTGGATCGAAAGCAGACTGGGAAAGAACAGAATCAAGACTGCCTATCTTTGGAAGACTCTGATGCAGCATGGTCTGATTTTGGCCGGCGGCTCCGATTGTCCCGTTGAGTCCTATGATCCGATCAAGGGAATTTACGCGGCAGTGACGAGGAAGGATCTCAACGGCTTTCCGCAGGAAGGATGGGAGCCCGGGGAGCGGCTGACCGTCTATGAAGCAATTTGCCTCTTTACAAAAAACATTGCGTATGCCACAGGTGACGAGGATTCATTGGGCACGATTGCGGTGAGTAAGTTTGCAGATCTGACGGTATTAGAGGAAGATCCTTTCCGGGCGGATCCTGACAGGCTGAAGGATGTTCGGGTCGCCATGACCTTTGTTGCAGGGGAAAAGGTTTATGACAGAGAAGGAAAAGCGGGGACAAAATGAACAAAGATATTCTCATTCAAAACGGAAAATGCTTATCAATGGCAGATCAGACGCAATATGACTGGCTGGTGATCAGAAAAGATCAGATCCTCGACCTCGGTTTTGGAGAGGGCTGCAGGAAGTATGCGGAAAAAGCAGGGATGGTTCTTGACGCAAAAGGGGGAACCGTTCTTCCCGGCTTTATCGACAGTCATTTTCATGTGGTCCAGGCGGCAATCAATTCCACCAGCCTTGATTTGAGTGCGGCAAAATCCTTTGATGATATCGGAGATCTGATTTCCGAGGCCGCAAAAAGCAATCATGACAATGTGATTCGGGGAATCCGGCTGGATGAGCAGAATTTGAAAGAAAACAAACTGCCTGACAGAAATGTGCTTGATAAATTCTGCAAAGAAATTCCGGTTTTTTTAAACACGGTTGAATATCAGAAAAGCGCTTTGAATACCTATGCGCTGCTGTATTATAAAATACCGTTTACGCTTCAGGGCATCGAATTTGATGAAAACCAGGTTCCCACAGGAATCATTACCCACTATGCCAACGTGTTTCTAAGAGAAAATATTCTGCGGAATATACCAAATGCCAGGAGATTGGAGGCAGTCCAAAGCTTTGCCCCCACTTTGCTCGAGAAGGGTATCACGACGATTAATGCGATGGAAGGCGGCAGGCTGTATTCCGACAAGGATGCGGAGTTCATCTATGAGTATGCGGATCAGTTTGCCTTTGATCTTGCTTTGTTCTATCAGACACTGGACATCGCCAAGGTAAGGGAAATGAAATTGAAGAGGATCGGAGGCTGTCTGTATATCGACGGTACCTTCGGGGCAAGAACCTCCGCCCTTTCCTTTGATTACCACGACAGCCCGGGAAACCGGGGAGGATTGAATTTTACGCAGGAAGAATTGAATGATTTTGTTCTGGACTGCTACATCAATAAACTGCAGCTCGCCCTCTATACCATCGGAGAC
>JAQUYZ010000222.1 GCA_028691625.1 Eubacteriales bacterium | reverse complement strand
AGACAGCTCTTTGAAAGCAGTCAACCCATCGATGCGGTTTTCTGCGTGAATGATCTGATCGGAATGGGTGTGCTACAATATTGCAATGAAAGCAATATCAATGTACCGGATGAGGTAGGTGTGGTCGGCTATGATAATATTTCGTATGCAGGTCTTCCTCAGATACAGCTTACTACGGTGCATCAGCCGAAATATGAACTTGGGAAAATGCTCTTTGAAACCTTATTGGGGGAAATCCAGCAAAAGGATTTCAAAAGGCCAACCAGAAAAATAATTCTGAATCCTGAATTAAAGATTAGAAAGACAACCAGGGAGAAGAAGAAGAAATAATTCAGAAAAGTTTACATATCAGCGATAAGGGGGAAACTGAGAGGTGAAAAAAATGATAACAGAAAAAATGACTATGGCACAGGCATTGCTTAAATTTCTGGATAATCAGTATATACTTGCGGATGGAAAAGAAATCAAATTTGTGCAGGGTGTACTCGGTATCTTCGGACATGGAATGGTTGTTGGTTTGGGAGAAGCACTCGAATCCGGAGATCATGGCCTGCGATTCATGCAGGGCAAAAACGAACAGGGTATGGCGCATATCGCCATGGGATTTGCAAAGCAGAAGAACAGAAAGCAGATTATGGCGGTTACCAGCTCCATCGGACCGGGAGCATTGAATATGGTAACAGCTGCAGGAACCGCAACCGCAAATCGTATTCCGGTATTGTTTTTACCATCGGATGCCTATGCGAGCAGACAGCCCGATCCGGTACTTCAGCAGGTTGAGCAAACGTATGATTATAACATAACCGCAAACGATGCCTTTAAGGCAGTCAGTAAATATTGGGACCGTGTTGCGAGACCGGAACAGCTGATGACGGCTGCCATCAACGCAATGCGCGTGCTCACCGATCCCTCGGATACGGGAGCTGTAACTCTTTGCCTGCCGCAGGATGTGCAGGGAGAGGTTTATGACTACCCGGCAGAATTTTTTGAAAAGAGAGTTCATTACATCCAGAGACGGGATATCGACCCGGAGGCGTTGAAGAAAGCGGCAGAACTGATCGCATCAAAGAAAAAGCCGTTTGTAATCTGCGGAGGAGGAGTCAAGTATTCCGACGCTGCGAAGGAACTGATGGAGTTCACTGAAACCTTCCGGATTCCGTTTGGCGAAACCCAGGCAGGGAAAGGCGCAGTACTTTTCGATCATCCGATGAACATGGGCGGAGCCGGTCTGACCGGATCCTCTGCTGCAAACAAACTGGCGCAGGAGGCGGATCTCATCATCGGAATCGGCACAAAACTCAACGATTTCTGCACCTGCTCCAAATGGCTGTACCAGAATGAGGATGCATCGATGCTGACCATCAACCTGAACAGTTTTGATGCATATAAAATGAACGCCTTCCCGGTGCTGGCGGATGCAAAGCTGGCTTTACAGGCACTGACCAAAGCACTCGCCGACAAGGGATATCAAAGCGGATATAAAGATGAAATCACTGCTGCCAGAAAGGAATGGGATGCCGAGGTAGACCGCCTGTATTCATTAGAGTTGGAAAACGGTCTGGCACAATCCCGCATCCTGGGTGAGATGAACGAGAAACTGATTGAAAAAAGCGGTATCATCGTTGCGGCTTCGGGAAGCCTGCCCAGCGACGTGCAGAGAGTCTGGAGATGCAGAGATGAGGGGGTATATCATGTGGAATACGGCTTCTCCTGCATGGGCTATGAGGTTGCTGCCGCAGTGGGTGTAAAGCTGGCGGAACCCGAGCGTGAGGTTTATGTACTCCTGGGAGACGGAAGCTTCAATATGCTTCACTCCGAATTCATTACAAGCCTGCAGGAAGGGTTGAAGATCAATGTGATCCTGTTGGATAATCATGGATTCCAGTGCATCCATAATCTGCAGAGAAGCCAAGGCATTCCGAGTTTCGGCAACGAGTACAGAAGAAGAGATGCGAATACCAACCGGCTGACAGAGGAATACCTGCCAATCGATTACGCGATGGTTGCCAGAGGGTACGGCGGAAACGGATATACCGCAGCAACAGCCGGCGAGCTGGAACAGAGCTTCAAGGAACTGAAAGACAGCAAGGTTAGTGCAGTCGTGGATGTAAAAACGCTGCCGGGGACCATGACCGACGGGTACAATGCCTGGTGGCGAGTGGGTACCGCTCAGATTTCGAAGCATGCGTCGGTAGAGGCAGCGGCCAGAGAGATCAAGGCCCATGTGGATCAGTCCAGAAAGTATTAAGCTGAAAAGAATTAAAAGGATGGTAATAAATATGGAAGACAAAAGAATTCGGGTTGGAATTGCACCAATCGGCTGGACCAACGATGACCTTCCGGATCTGGGAAGCGAAAATACCTTTGAACAGTGCGTCAGTGAGATGGCCCTGGCAGGATTCAGAGGGACCGAAGTAGGCAACAAGTATCCGAGAGACACAAAAGTATTAAAGAAAGCGCTTGCGCTGCGTGGAATCGAGATCTGCAATGCCTGGTTCAGCGCCTGCTTCACCACCAAACCGGAAGCGGAAGTGCTGAAGGAATTTGTTGCACACAGAGATTTTCTCTATGAAATGGGAGCCAGGGTCATCGGTGCAGCGGAAGTGGGAAACAGCATTCAGGGACTAAATAAGCCGATCTTTGATGCAAAACCGGTTTATACGGAAGAGCAGTGGAAGAAGGTCGTGAGAGGATACAATTTCATGGCGGACCTGGCGGAGGAAAAGGGTATGAAGCTTTCCTGCCATCATCATATGGGAACCGGCGTACAGACCATGGAAGAGATTGACAGATTCATGGACAGCGTTCAGAAAAACGTGTACCTCCTTTATGATTCCGGTCACATCTATTATTCCGAAGGAAATTTTGAATCCTGTCTGACCCTGCTGAAAAAATATATCCACAGAACCGCTCATATTCATCTCAAGGATGTACGGCCTGAAATGATTGAAAAGGTGAGAAACGGAAAATTGAGCTTTTTAGACGGTGTTCGTGCCGGTACATTTACGGTCCCGGGAGACGGCGCCATCGATTTTGCTCCGATCTTCAAGATCGTCAATGAAAGCAATTATGAAGGCTGGATGGTCGTGGAAGCCGAGCAGGATCCTGCAAAGGCAAATCCATTGGAGTATGCTTTGAAGGCCAGAAAATATATCGAGGAAAATTCCGGGCTATAATGGTTACAATTTGAGGGGAGAATGAGAATGGAAAATAAATTAAAGGTCGGTATCATCGGTACCGGCAGAATCGGTAAGGTTCATACCATGAGTATCACGAACCAGCTTCCGCAAGTAGAAATCAAAGCGGTTACTGATATTTTTCTGGATTCAGCCAGGGAATGGGCTGCACAGATGGGCATCACCACAGTTTACAATGATTATATAGAATTAATCGCAGACCCTGAAATCGATGCGGTTCTGGTCTGCTCCTCAACCGATACTCATGCGGAGATCGCAATTGCGGCAGCCAATGCCGGAAAGCATGTATTCTGCGAAAAGCCGGTTGATCTTTCCATTGAAATGGTGGAGGCCGTGATCGAAGCGGCAAAGAAAGCAGGAGTGAAGCTGCAGATCGGCTTCAACAGAAGATTCGATCACAATTTCAGAAAGGTGAAAGAGCTGATTGAAAACGGAACCATCGGAGACCTGCAGATTCTGAAAATTACTTCAAGAGATCCTTCCCCGCCTCCAATCGAATATGTGAAAGTATCCGGCGGGATTTTCATGGACATGACCATACATGATTTTGATATGGCAAGATTCCTTACCGGAAGCGAAGCCGATGAAATCTACGTTGCAGCAGCCTGCATGGTAGATCCCGCCATCGGAGAAGCCGGAGATGTGGATACCGCTCTGATTTCCATCCGGTTCAAGAACGGTGCAATCTGCGTCATCGACAACTCCAGAAAAGCAGTTTACGGCTACGACCAGAGAGTGGAAGCCTTCGGATCAAAGGGCAAAGTGGAAATCACCAACGATCATCCTTCTACTGCGGTGTGGAGCACGGAAACCGGGGTTTACAGCGAAAAACCGCTTTACTTCTTCCTGGAAAGATATATGGATTCCTTTGCAGAGGAAATGAAGCAGTTCGTTAATGCACTGATTGATAATACCGATACTCCCGTGACCGGTTTTGACGGCCTGCAGCCGATCAAACTCGGACTTGCCGCAAGAAAGTCCGTTGCAGAGGGAAGGCCTGTAAAATTAAGTGAAATCGAATAGAACAATGTGTTAATTTTCACCGGTAATTTGCATTGCGAATTGCCGGTGATTTTTATCTTAAAGAATACCACGGGCTATGCCTGTGGTTCAAAAAAGCTTTTAGCTTTGAGTGGAAAATAAAAACCCCCTTTGT
>JAQUYZ010000221.1 GCA_028691625.1 Eubacteriales bacterium | reverse complement strand
GTTATTCGGATTCAGGATGAAAAGCAGTTGGCTTGCATTTCTTGCGATTAATCTTGTTACCCAGGGCATACTGAATATATGGCTGAGCAGCGGAGGTTCCTTGCTGCCGGGCTATCTGATCTTCAGCCTGCTGATCGGCGAGGTTCTGGTGTTTATGGCGGAATTGATCACATTCCCCCTGATTGTCAAAGAGCATACAGCTTTCCGCATCACAGCCTGTGTTTTCTGTGCAAATGTCATAAGCTTGATTGCAGGAGGTTATATTATCACGGTTCTGCCGGTATAAGAAGCCGTCGCATTGAGCAAGGCGGAACAGCATAAAGCGGGAGAAGATACCTCCCGTTTTTTTGCGCGTTTGGAATTATGATAAATATATGGTTTGGTATGGACGAATTGGTGTAATAATTATAGTATGTTAACTGAGAACGTAATACAAGGAGGTTGCAATGAAAAATTCGAAAGAATTCGATCCGAAATTTACAAGGTTTCATGATTTGATGAAATTTCGTGTCAGAGAAATCCTTTTGGTCTCAACACCATATGATTCCTTTGTATTAGAGGAAGACGGTCATCTTTCCGAAAAGATATTCAGTGAGTATCTGGATTTGAATCTGCAGTTTGTTCCGAGAATCGCCCATGCGGCCTCTGCTGCGGAAGCCTTTGAAGCACTGAGGACCAGAACCTATGACCTTGTCATTACGATGCCGCGCATCAGCGATATGGATTCTCTGAAATTCAGCAGAATGGTCCGAGACGCTTATCCGGAGAAGCCTCTCGTCATGCTGACCTATGAGGCCCTCGATGAAGAATTGCTCTCCGAAATCAGAGAGTCAAAATCAATCGATCGGGTGTTTGTCTGGTCTGGAAACAGTCAAATACTACTTGCGATCATCAAGTATGTAGAGGATCGGGGAAATGTGGAAGAGGACAGCCGACAGGGTGTTCAGGTCATTTTAGTCGTGGATGATTCTCCGAACTACTACTCGCAATTTTTACCGCTGATTTACACGGAAATCATGAAGCAGACGCGGTATCTGATCTCCCACGCGGTGAATGACTTGCATCGCTTGTTGAGAATGCGTGCCAGGCCTAAAATTCTATTAGCCGAATCCTTTGAGGAGGCTTGTGAAACGATCGATAAATATCAGAATAATCTGCTTGGAATTATTTCGGATATCCGGTTCCAAAAGGATGGTTCCGTTTATCCTGCTGCCGGTTTGGAACTGGCTGAAAGGGTGAGGGACAGGATCCCGGGTATTCCGATTTTATTGCAGTCGGAAGAAACAAAAAATACAGAAAAGGCAGAAAAGCTGGGGATGAGCTTTCTGGACAAAAATTCACCTAATTTATTGCGGGAGCTGCGCAGCTACATTTTGGATAATTACAGCTTTGGAGAATTTGCGTTCAGGAACTCCGAAGGAGAGATTCTTTCGAAAACGTCCGACATCTCCGGATTTGAGCGCGCAATCCAGCTCCTCCCGGATGACAGTCTGGCGTATCACGCCGGACGCAATGACTTTTCCCGTTGGTTCAGGGCCAGAACAGAATTCGAGGTGGCGGATGAGCTGAGACAAAGGGAGGCGGACGCTTCTGAAAATATTCTTAAATTCAGAGAGTTTATTATGGACTGTCTGGATCGGATTTTCAGAAGCTACCAGAAGGGAGTGATCATTGATTTTGGATTCTCCAGGATGAATTTTGAGAACTCTTTTGTCAGGCTGGGAGGCGGGTCACTGGGCGGGAAAGCAAGAGGCGTTGCATTTTTCAGATCACTGATTGTCAATTCGGATATTCAAAAGAAATACCCTGAAATAAAGCTAAAAATACCGAGCTCCTTTGTTATTTGCAGTGAGGTTTTTGAAGAATTCATGCATGCAAATGATCTTCAGGAGATGGCAGTGAACTCAACGAATGAGGACGAAATTGCCCAAAGATTTCTCACGGCCCATTTGCCTGAGGCGATTGTCGCTAATCTGCGGATTCTGATCCATGAAATCGATTACCCGATTGCAGTGCGCTCTTCCAGCATTCTTGAGGATTCACAGGTGCTGCCCTTTGCCGGCATTTTTAAAACATATATTCTCCCAAACTGTGACCGGAATGCAGAGACCCGGTTGAAACAGCTCATGGATGCGGTGAAGCTGATTTATGCCTCCGCATTTTATCAGTCACCGAAGGGATATGCGAAAAACGCCGACGTGCGAATTGAAGAGGGTTCCATGTCCGTTCTCATACAGCAGTTGGTTGGCGAGAGGCATGGAGATATCTTCTATCCTGCCATATCGGGTGTCGCGCAAACTTATAATTATTACCCTTACTCCTATATGAAACCGGAGCAGGGGATTGTGAGCCTTGCGATCGGCTTTGGAAAAGCGATCGTTGACGGTGGACAGGTCTATACCTTTTCACCGGCTTATCCCAGGCTGAATCCTCCGTTCTCAACAACTTCCGAGTTGATGAAAAATACTCAGACAAGCATCTATACCCTCGATCTAAACGGGCCGGCTAGTCAGCTTACAAAGGATGACGAATGCACGTACAAGAAAATTACGCTGAAACGTGCCGAGGAGGATCAAACACTGCAGTTGGTGGCAAGCACCTACTCACCCGAAAATGATGCTGTCATGGATACCTTTGCGGTTCCGGGTCCGAAAGTCGTCACATTTGCTCCGATTCTGAAGTACAATACTCTTCCTGTGGTCGATATCGTCAAGGATCTTTTTGATCTGGCGAAAAAATCCTTTGGAACCGACGCGGAAATAGAATTTGCAGTCAATATACCGATTGACAAAACAAAACAGCCGGAGTTCTATTTCCTGCAGATCCGCCCCATGGTGGCGGGGAGAGAAGCCCGTGAGGTTGGGATTGAGGACTACAGGAATGAAGATGTGATTTGCACCAGCAGCCACATTATCGGAAACGGGGTATTTAAAAATATTTATGATATTATATATCTCGATCCCGACTCTTTTGAAATCGCAAAATCAAATCAGATCGCGTCTGAAATCGGAGAATTGAACGAGCGGCTGGTGGATGAAGGCCGAAGATGCATCCTGATGGGTTTCGGAAGGATCGGCACCTCCGATCCGTGGCTGGGCATACCGCTGGCCTGGTGGCAGATGTCACAGACAAAAGTGGTCGTTGAGGCGGAGATGGAGCATTTGTCTGTGGAGCCTTCCCTGGGGAGCCACTTCTATCACAATCTGACCTCCTTGAGAATGGGATATTTCCATATCGGGAAAAAATCCGGGAGCGGAGATTTCATCAATTGGGATAATTTGAAGCAGGCAGCTATTGTCCATCAAACCGAGCATGCGAAGCTTGTCCGCTTTGAAAAGCCTCTCATCATAAAGATAGACGGACAAAGCAACAGAGGGGTAATCCTGCAACAGGACGAATCAGGCGATTCTTGAGGATGTCAAACGCCTGATTGCCATTCGCGTCAAGCTAAAAAAATGATACGATCTCATATGTGGGCCTCAATGGACAGGAAAACCATCTGCCGGAATGGAATCGGATGCGGGAAGGGGAATCATGATCATTTCATTCGGCATCTTATAGATTGCCGCAAAAGCCGGGGTACAGCAATAGCCCACCGTTTTCATACTTCCCTGTGTTTCATAAAGCGGTGTCTTTTGGTGCTGCAGCATCATGTCCTTGATTAATTCATCAACATCTCCCTCATAACCAAGCAGTTCCATAAACTCCATCATACCGTTGGTATTTGTTGCTATGGCTCCATAATTTCCTCCTGTTTCCAAAGAGACCCGATTGGTAAAACGAATGAATTCCTTGACTGCTTGTTTATTTCGTATTGGTACTACTGTTTTCATTCTCACTTCTCCTTCTGACTTTTAATATTTCCGAAGCGCACATGATTATAAGTAGTAAAATACGGACTTTTTAAAAAAGTCCGTATTTGCTAGATCCCTTGTTTCACTGACGGTGTTTTTTATGAAAATAAAAGGGGAACGCTATTTCATTAATTTGCGGATCAATTTGAAATTCCTTTCCGTATAAGGATGATAGCGCATTGGCAGGTCGATCCGGGTGGATTTTTTCACTATGCTGCGGTAATGGGTGAAGGTGTCAAAGCTCAGCTTTCCATGATAGCTGCCCATGCCTGAAGTGCCTACACCCCCAAAGCCCATGCGCGGATTGGCCAGATGAATGATGGTGTCGTTGATGCAGCCGCCTCCGAAGGAGCAGGTGTCCAGAACCTTTCTTTCAACAGACCTGCTTTCCGTAAAGAGATAGAGTGCCAGGGGTCTTGGGCGGGACCGGATAAACCGGATGCATTCGTCCAGTTCGTTGTAGGTCATCAAGGGCAGGACGGGCCCGAAAATTTCCTCCTGCATTATG
>JAQUYZ010000220.1 GCA_028691625.1 Eubacteriales bacterium | reverse complement strand
ATGATGGGAATTATGAAAGCCAAGAAAAAAGAAATCAAACTAGTGAATCTTGCCGATCTTGGCGTGAGTGCTGCGGATTTTCCGCAAAAGATGACCATCACGAAATTCAGTTTGCCGAGTTCCCGCAAGGGCGGCATAAAAGTTTCCGGCGAAGCAGCCGAAGCGGCAAAAGAACTCGCACGTATATTGCGGGAAGAAGCAAAGGTGATATAGAGAGGAGGAATACATATGGCAAAGGGAATCTGGATCATAATCGAACATAATAAGGCGGAAATCCGCAAAGTCTCACTGGAACTGCTTAGTCAGGGAAGAGCGCTTGCCGACAAGACCGGTGAATCTCTGGTTGCTGTGATCCTTGGCAAGGACACAGCGGATCTTGCAGGAAAGGTAACCGCTTTCGGTGCGGATAAGGTCATACTCGCCGAAGATGATAAACTGGCGGATTATACAACGGGCGCCTATACATCCGTGCTGAATCAACTGATCAGAAAGGAAGAACCGCAGGCTGTACTGCTTGGAAATACGGCAGTCGGAAAAGATCTTGCACCTCGTCTGGCTCAGCGTCTTGGTGTGGGGATGGCCTCGGACTGTACCGGTATGGAATACGACGAGGAAAGCTTCCTGACGTTCAGACGGCCGATCGACGGCGGGAAAGCATTTGCACAGGTCGTCGCAAATGCAAGACCGGTACTGGCTACCATCCGTCCGAATACCTTCCCTATCGCATTGCCGGATGCAGCACGTCAGGCAGAAGTGGTAAAGGAAACTGTGAAAATCGAGCCGGAAGATCTCAGAACGATCGTGAAGGAAATTGCACTTGCAGCATCACAACGACCTGAGCTCATTGAGGCCAATATCATCATTTCCGGCGGGCGCGGCATGAAAGGACCGGAAAATTACTGCATTCTGGAGGAGTGTGCCGATGTGATCGGTGCAGCTGTGGGGGCTTCACGTGCAGCAGTAGACGCAGGATGGATCGAGCAGAAGTTTCAGGTGGGACAGACCGGCAAAACAGTCTCTCCGACTCTTTACATTGCATGCGGGATTTCGGGAGCGATTCAGCATCTGGCCGGAATGGGTACCTCCAAGGTTATTGTTGCAATCAATAAAGATCCTGAAGCAAATATATTTAATCTGGCCGATTACGGAATCGTAGGAGACCTTTTTGAAATCGTTCCGCTGTTGACTGAGGAATTCAGGAAACTCGGATAATACATCAGACTCTCATTATACTCATCATATATCCAGCCGCAACGCGGGACGGTCACGCTTCGCGTTGCGGCATACCCCAATAAGCCGGTCAGGGTAGATGGAGAGAACTGTTTCGAGGCAAAACATCGCGGAAGGAGACAATCCAATGGAAGAACAGGGGCTGAGCACAGAGAATCTGAGCGGGAGAGAGCTTGCCGAACTGGCGGTTGACATGATGCACAGAACAATGGTGCATCACATTTTTTGGTTTAAAGAAGTTGAGCATCAGATGGGGTTTGAGAAAGCACTTGAAATAATGGCAAACGCCTATAATAACAGCAGGGGGATTCAATTGAACCGTCTGGGCAAACTGTTCGGATTCAAGGTGATTGACGGGATCCCCGAACCTCTGCTCAATATGACAAGCGAGAAGCTTACAGAGCTGATCGGCATTCTGGGAGTCAATTGGCTGGCTGGAGACGGAGTCTGGTTCCAGGCAGTGGAGGCAGAACATGGCATGCTCGAAGCGAAGCGGTGCAACGATTCCTGCTGGGCCTGGTTCTCGCCTTTTGAAGCCTGGTCTGTCAAACGGCTTTTGAATCTGCCTGAGCGGCCGGGAACTGAAGGATTAAAAAAAGCACTCCAGCTGCGTCTGTATGCAAAAGTCAATGTGCAATCGATCATTGACGAAGGTCCCGACAGCATCTTGTTCCGGATGAATCACTGCCGGGTTCAGGCAGCCCGGAAAAGCAAAGGGATGGAGGACTATCCCTGCAAATCTGCGGGGTTGGTCGAGTACACCAATTTTGCGCGGTCAATCGATTCCAGAATAAAAACGGAATGTATCGGCTGTCCTCCCGACGATCACCCGGAGGAATGGTTTTGTGCCTGGCGCTTCTACATTGAAAAGGAGAGTGAGTTACAATGTTCGAAATAACACCAGTTAGCCTGATGATCATGGCAGGAGTATTTGTATTGGTCGCCATCACATTTATAGTTTGTATCAGAAGAGAATTGAAATAAGCATGGAACATGAAGAACAGAAAGGAGACCAGGCATGGGAAATTCAATCACGATTGCGATAGAGATTTATTTGGTAGCTTTTGTCGTTGCGGTTATAATAGCGGGCTTAATAAAGGGGATGCTGGGTGTAATGCGGCGCTTCACCCCGAAAAAAGAAATGACGGAAGAAGGAAAGTGAGGTGCCGGTATGAACTTATCTAATGTATTCCAGGGCGTAGGAACGCTTTTTTATCAGGATCCTCAAATTGCGATTGCCAGAGTGGTATTGATCGCAATCGGCATCCTCCTTGTATGGCTTGGAAAACGAGGGACTTTGGAGCCTTTGATCATGATTCCCATGGGCTTTGGTATGCTGGCTGTAAATGCAGGTGTTTTATTTTTCTCCGCAACGAAAACCGGAACCTTGTTTGTAGATCCTCTTGTCAGTGATACCGACGGGCTGATGAATGCCCTGCAAATCGATTTTCTGCAGCCGATTTATACTCTGACCTTCAGCAACAGTCTCATTGCATGTATTGTATTTATGGGTATCGGCGTTCTGGCAGATGTAGGCAATGTATTGCGCTATCCGTTCACCAGCATGCTGATTGCTTTATTTGCAGAGCTTGGTACAATCGCAACATTCCCGATCGCACATGCCTTGGGATTGTCTTACGGCGAATCGGCAGCAATCGCAATAGTCGGCTCGGCAGATGGACCGATGGTGCTTTTCGCTTCGTTGATGCTGGCGCCGGAATTATTTGTACCAATCACTGTGATTGCCTATCTTTATTTAAGTCTGACCTACGGGGGATATCCGTTCCTCGTGCGATTGTTGATCCCAAAGGAAATACGGGGTACTGTTGTCAAAACTTCGAAAAAGAATGACGTTACCTCAGGTGAGAAAATCGCTTTTGATGTGATTGCCTGTACAATTCTCAGCCTGTTGTTCCCGGTAGCGGCACCATTGTTTTTCAGCTTTTTCCTGGGAAATGCGATCAAAGAAGCCGGAATTGTCAAGTATACGCAGATGATCGAAGACGTATTCCTTTACTGGGCGACTTTCTTTTTAGGCTTGATGCTCGGTGTGCTATGCGAGGCGAGTACGATCATGAATCCAAAGGTTTTAATTCTGCTCATTCTTGGAATGCTGGCGCTATTGCTTTCAGGAATCGGCGGGATCATAGGCGGATATGTTGTGTATCTCATCAATGGGAAAAAATTTAATCCAACCATCGGAATCGCAGGAGTATCCTGTATGCCATCCACTGCAAAGATTGCACAGCATGAGGTTACCGCCGTAAACAAACGTGCCGTTATCCTTCAATTTGCAATGGGGGCCAGTATATGCGGCGTGATTACATCAGCAATCATTACCGGTATTTACGTATCGGTAATTCCCCAGCTGTAAATTTCGACCTGAGCGTTCCGGTGTCGTTTTTGTCCGGATGTCCGGAAAAGGGCATAGATCGGAGCCGGACAGCTGTATGGGAAACCGCACAGCAGGTCGGGAAAATCATACAGAATCCCAGACAGGCGCGAAAGCAAGAATGACATGCAGCGCAGCAAATTCAACGGGCGGATGATTTTTTATGGCATGGCACAGATCTTGCGATTTAATAAAATAGACCAACAAAATCAGATAATAAATATCAATATGTAAAAAATGGAGGGACGTATCATGGCAGAATTAACAAGCGAAATGGCAGGCAAGGTTCAGGCGGTCAACATCAAGGTGGGCCAGATGATCACAGAGGATGATGAATTATTCATCATCGAGGCAATGAAAATGGAAAATGTTGTGTATGGAGATCCGGGGGTCGTGAAGGAGATCTTCGTCAAGGTAGGAGATAAGGTTGAAGAGGACGATCTTCTGGCGATCATCGAATAAAACAGGATTGTGTGCGATTCTTAAATAACGGTCTGAATGGAGGAATATGAAATGGATTTTGGATTCACAGAAGAACAAAAAATGGTGCAGGATATGGCCCGCAGTTTTGCGGAAAAGGAAATTGCTCCCTATGTGGAGGAAGATGAGGAAAACCATTACTATCGCAGAGAGATTCTGACCAAAATGGGGGAATTAGGCCTGCTGGGATGGAGCATTCCCGAGGAGTACGGCGGAAACGGTATGGGATGGATGGAAGCGGTAACAGCTTTATATGAAATC
>JAQUYZ010000219.1 GCA_028691625.1 Eubacteriales bacterium | reverse complement strand
TTCCGTTATGCTGGGGTATTACAACAATCCGGAGGAAACAGCCAGAGTGCTGATCGACGGCTGGCTGTATACGGGAGACTACGGTTATTTTGACAGGGACGGTTTCTTATACATAGCCGGTAGAAAAAAGAATGTGATCGTTACGAAAAACGGTAAGAATATATTTCCTGAAGAAGTGGAATTATACCTGAGTAAATGTGACTATATCAAGGAAGTCGTCGTATGGGGCGTTGAGGATGAGAAAACGGGGGATACTGTCGTGCAGGCGGAGATCTTCCCTGACGAAGCCGCGATCGGGGCGCGGTTCGGCAAAATCACCGGGGAGGAACTGCGCCGGATCCTGAAGAAGGAAATCGATGATATAAATGAACACATGCCGCTCTACAAACGGGTGAAGCGGATTGAAGTAAGAGAAGAGGAGTTTGAAAAAACAACGACGAAAAAAATTAAACGATATGCTGCGAATCGCGGATCAAGGTGAAATGTGAAGGAGGAAGGGAAATGGAGGCCAGTCAGTATAAGACAGTCAAGAAAAAAGAAATGGAATATGCCTTAAAACGGGTGGAAGATGTCAAAAACAGCAAGGACAAGTATGTTATTTACAAGGACATCAGACCGATTATCGATCTGAAGCAGATGATAGAATCCAGCGTTGAACTGTACGGCGACAACATTGCTTTTCACGTCAAGGATAAGGTCGGCGGACCATACCGGGGGATTACCTATAAAGAAGCGAAAGTTGATATGGACGGATTGGGAACCGCTTTGATTTCCATGGGCCTTTCAGGAAAAGCGATATCCATCATCGGGGACAACCGGTATGAGTGGGCAATATCCTATCTGTCCGTTGTCTGCGGAACCGGAATCGTGGTGCCGCTGGACAAGGAGCTTGCGGCCTTCGAGCTGGAGCAGCTGATCAAGGAAGCGGAAGTTGAGTGTATCATTTATACCAAAAAGTATGAATCAATCTTTCAGGATATAAAAGCACGGGGAGAAACAAAGCTGAAATTTCTGATCAGCATGGATGCGGAAATCAGTGATGAAGAACGGTTTTCTCTGAAAGAAATCACGGAAGCGGGAAAGGTACTCATTGAAAACGGCAACAGAGAGTTTCTGGATGCACAGATCGAACGGGATGTCATGAGCATCATCCTCTTTACCTCAGGTACAACCGGGATTGCCAAGGGCGTTATGCTTTCCCACGGAAACATCGTGGAGGATCTGATGGCGTCGCCTACACTGCTGGAGGTTCTTCCGACGGATGTGTTTTTCTCTGTACTTCCGATCCATCACACCTATGAATGCACCTGCGGTTTTTTGATGCCGCTGTATCGCGGTGCTTCCGTCGCGTATTGTGAGGGTTTGAAATACATCGTCAAGAATTTGTCGGAAGCGAGACCGTCCATATTCCTCGGGGTGCCGCTGATCATCGAAAGCCTGCATAAAAAGATCTGGCAGAACGCAAAAAAATCCGGCAAGGCCGACACTTTGAAACGAGTGATTGCGATCAACAAAATCACAAAAAAAATAGGAATCGATCTTGCTCCTGTCTTTTTCAAGAAGATTCAGGACCTGTTCGGCGGAAGAATGAAGGTGATCATCTGCGGCGGTGCGGCGATTGATCCTGACATCCTGCAGGGGATCCGGGATTTCGGCATCAATGCGGTGCAGGGCTATGGCCTGACCGAATGCGCGCCGATCTGCGCCCTGAATCCTGATAAATACCCGAAGAACGATGCGGCCGGATATCCGCCGCCGGGGTTTGAACTGAAAATTCACGACCCGAACCCGGAAACCAGAATCGGAGAAATCTGCGCGAAGGGCGGCAACATCATGCTGGGGTACTACAAGAATCCGGAAGCCAGTACGGAGGTTCTCAGGGACGGTTGGTTCCATACGGGAGATCTCGGATTCATCGATGAGGACAATTTCGTGCATATTACCGGCAGAATTAAAAACGTCATCATCACAAAGAACGGAAAAAACGTATATCCGGAAGAAATTGAAAATTATTTAGGCAAAATTCCTTATGTAAATGAAAGTCTCGTATGGGGCAAGGACAGTGAGGAAACCGGAGAAACATTGATCTTTGCGAGCATCCGGGCGGATTATGAGGAAGTACAGGAAGCCCTCGGAGAAAATTATACCGATGAGCAGGTAGCCGATCTGATCTGGAAGGAAATCGATGTACTGAACAATCAGCTGCCTTTCTTTAAACGAATCAGAAAGATCGATGTCCGGAAAGAGGAATTTGAAAAGACCACAGGAAAGAAGATCAAACGGTTCGTCGATTCCAACAAGGGAATCGAATAAAACAGATTATATTGACGGTATCAATATATTTATTTAATCAAGAGGAGATAAAAAATGAGCAATTCTGAAGTAAGATATCCAATGGTTGAGCTGGATCTGAAAAAATTCAGAAACAATATCGATCAGGCAGTTTTTCGATGCGGCAAGCTGGGAATCGGTCTTGCGGGCGTCATCAAAGGCTTTACGGGAATTCCCGAAGGAGCAAAGCAGTTCGCAGAGGCGGGATGTGACTATATCGCATCCTCCCGGCTGGAGCAGATCCAGGGCTGTATCGACTACGGGATCAAGGCCAGCTATATGCTGATCCGTGTTCCGATGCTGAGCGAGATCGAAGAGGCGGTCAGAATCACAGACATCAGTCTGAACAGCGAAGTGGAAGTGCTGAAGGCATTAAACAAGGAAGCGCTGAAGCAGGGAAAGGTTCATAAAGTTGTCATCATGATCGACCTTGGAGACCTTCGTGAGGGCTTCTGGGATAAAAAAGAGTTTCTCGATGCGGCGCTGATGGTTGAAAACGAATGCGACGGCCTTTATCTTGCGGGCGTCGGCACAAATCTCGGCTGCTATGGATCCATTCTGGCAACGCCCGAAAAAATGAACGAGTTGATTGCCGATGCCGAAATGGTCGAAAAGGCCATCGGACGGACGCTGGATATCATCTCCGGCGGCGCAACCACCTCCTTCCCGATGGTCCTCAACAATACCATGCCAAAGAGAATCAACAACCTCAGAATGGGAGAGGGCATCATTCTTGCGAAGGATCTGAAGGATCTTTTGGGACTGGACATGAGCTTTATGTATCAGGACGCGTTTACCTTAAAGGCGCAGATTATCGAGCTGAAAGACAAGCCGAGCTATCCGGTAGGACAGCTGTCCTTTGACGCATTCGGCAATATCGGGACTTACGAAGACCGCGGAATCAGGAAAAGAGCCCTGCTTGGGATGGGTAAAGTGGACATCGCTTATCCCGACATGATCTATCCGAGAGATAAGGGCATTGAAGTAATCGGCTCCAGCAGCGACCATCTGATCCTTGATGTGGAGGATGCGGAACGGGAATTCAAGGTGGGGGATATCGTTGAATTTGACCTTTGCTATGCAACCAACGTATTTGTAACCAATTCCCCTAACGTCAGAATCGTGTGCAAATAACAAGATAAAAATCAGTAATATGAACAGGATCAGGCTGTCATCCCACCGGAGGAGATCATGCAATCACTATATGTTAAAAGGAAAAAATTCATCGTAAATATCATTTTTGTGATGCTTTTGATTTTCATAGTTTATGTTGCATTAAAATATGCACTTGGCCTGATCAGCCCGTTTCTGTTTGCATTTTTGATCGCGTTTATGATTAAAAAGCCTGCGCGGTTTTTGTCTTCGAGGTTGAAACTTCCTTATAAGCCGATCTCTTTCGCATTGGTACTCCTGTTTTATTGTACAGTCGGAGTTCTGATTTCATTACTCGGTGTGAAGCTGATTTCCTCGGCCACAGCAGTCATAATACAAATACCTGCCATGTACGAAAATCAATTGGAACCATTTCTCACAGATATGTTTAACGGGATTGAACAGGCGGTATTCCGCCTGGATCCTGCGCTCGTTACTGCGCTGCAAGACAGCTTTGACCAGTTTGTAGTCATATTGGGGGAACGTGTTACCAACATTTCTCTGGCTATTGTCGGTGCCATCTCAAATCTTGCCACAATGCTTCCGGGTTTTTTAATTAAGGTATTGCTGATGATTATTTCAACCTTTTTCATTGCAAGCGACTATGATGCGTTGTCAGAATTTGTTTTGAAACAATTCAACGAGAAAGGAAGAGAAGTGATTCTCCAGATTAAGCAGTACCTTGTTGAAACACTATTCGTTGTGATTCGTTCCTATGGGCTGATCATGTCGATTACGTTTGTGGAGATGTCAATCGGTCTTTCCGTGATAGGAATTCCGAATGCTGTTTTAGTTGCATTACTGATTTCTGTGTTTGATATTTTACCGGTGCTGGGAACCGGAGGGATTATGATCCCGTGGACGATCATTACTCTGTTCCAGGGGAATTAT
>JAQUYZ010000218.1 GCA_028691625.1 Eubacteriales bacterium | reverse complement strand
CACGTTTATGATCTTCTGCTTTATCCTTTCAGAGACAGGGAAGTAATCGATCCTTCAACCGGCGTTGTTGGCTCTCGCGTTGAAGCGGTATGTCCACCAGGTATATGCGCCGGTCACATCGGGGTATAAGTACCGATAGGTGTCGACAAAACCTGCATCCAGCAGCTCCATCAGCTTTCCCCGCTCTTCATCAGAGAAGCCTGCATTCTTTCTGTTCGTTCCTGGATTCTTTAAATCAATTTCCCGATGGGCCACATTCAAATCTCCGCAGATAATGACAGGCTTTTTTTCATCCAATTTCAAGACATATGCACGGAACGCATCCTCCCAGGCCATTCTGTAATCGAGCCTCGCAAGCAAATCCTGTGAGTTCGGCGTATATACGGTCACCAAATAGAATTCTTCATATTCCAGTGTAATTACCCTGCCCTCCTTGTCATGACCCGCTGCATCAATATCGTAATGAACTCCCACCGGTTTTGTTTTTGAGAAAATTGCCGTTCCGGAATATCCTTTTTTCTCCGCACTGTTCCAATACTGTTCATACCCCTCCAGAGGCACTTCAATCTGCCCCTCCTGCATCTTTGTTTCCTGTATACAGATCATATCGGGACTCTGTTCTCTGGAAAAATCCAGAAACCCCTTTCCCAAACATGCTCTCAATCCATTCACATTCCATGTAATCAGCTTCATCGATCAACCTCCGTAATAAATTCTATTCTAAAAGATAGCTTGTTCCTGTATGGATGCTGTCAAGATTTTACCATAGGATGGAAAAGAAAGAAACCGTTATATGATAGAGCAGGATTGGGGAAAGCTAAGATCAGTAATACTCATGCTTGCACCGTATTGAAAGGGAGCAAAATGAAAAAAACCATACCGATTCTAAAGAAAATGCTGATGATTGCCATCGGTGCTTCTCTGGCAGCCGTTGGGCTGGAAGTTTTTCTGATTCCGAACCAAATGATAGACGGCGGCATCGTGGGGATCTCCATCATGGTGTCCTACCTCAGCGGTATCCCAATCGCTGTCTTTCTCATTTTGCTGAATCTGCCTTTTCTATATTGGGGCTATCGTCAGATCGGAAAGACCTTTGCCCTGTCGACTTTGTATGCTGTGGTCTGCCTGTCGGCCGGAGTTTCCATCCTGCATGCCATACCCGGAGTTACCGAGGATTTCATTCTGGCAGCACTATTCGGGGGAGTCATTCTCGGCGCCGGAGTCGGTCTGATCATCAGAAGCGGCGGCTCACTGGACGGCACGGAAATCATCGCTATCATATTTGACCGGCGAACGTCTTTTACCGTTGGTGAAATCGTCATGTTTTTTAATCTCTTCATCTTGAGCAGCGCAGGAATCGTGTTTGGCTGGGACAAAGCGATGTATTCCCTGCTAGCTTATTTTGCGGCTTATAAAACAATCGATGTCACTATCGACGGGCTCAATGAAACCAAAGGAGTTCTGATCCTGTCCGAACAGTATGACGCGATCTCAAAAGCAATCCGTGACCGGCTGGGACGTGAGTATACAATTTTCGAATGCAAAGACGACAAGGAGCGCATTTGTACGATCTTCGTGGTGGTTACCAGATTGGAAATCGCAAAGCTGAGACTGATCGTCAGCGGCTTCGACAGAAATGCTCTGATCGCGATTACAAGCGTTGAAATTGAGGGAAAGCGGTTCCGTAAAAAGCCAATTCATTAATTTATATCCCCTCAAGATTTCATGAATAGATGACAGTAAATTGTAAATACTTACCTTTAAGGAGGTGAAAAAATGGGAAGCAAGAAAAAAGGCGGCGAATTGGAAAACAATACAAAGGATAATCCTTATGATAATTACCACGGCCATCAGCAAAGCGGGCAAAGTCTTCAGAGTTCCAAGAGCGATACAAATAAGGATCCCAATAGTACCGGCAAAGACCCAAAAAACAAAAGGCATAAAAACAAATAACCTCTTCTTGCATCAAGAACGAAGATCTTACACAAAGGACGATACTGTAAAAATGGTATCGCCCTTTGTGTGATCGTCATTCCACCTTAAAATTCTTAAATCTGATCAGCACATCCGGGTTCTCTTCGATAAACGCAATGAATTGTTCAAAGCATTTCACCGTTTCATCGCTCAGCGTATGCTCCACCTTCTCCGTCTCTGCCAGAAGCGTTTCCGCTTTGGCTCCGATCAAACGAAAAAAGGCTTCAATTATGTTATGCCTTAACAGCAGCAGTTCCCCCAGCTTCTTCCCTTCCGCCCTGAGTATAATCACGCCATACCTTTCATATTGCAGCAAATTCATCAAGCCCAGTTTTTGCACCATTCTTGTGGCGGATGGCGGATGCACATTCAACGCTTCCGACAATTCATTGATCCGCGTAAACCCGGTATCCTTTGATAATCGGTAAATCATCTCCAGATAATCCTCCATGGATGCCGAAAGCAAATGCTCTTCTTGTTTCATATATCCTTGAAAGGTACGGAAATTATTATTCTTCATTGTATTTTCACCTGCTTTCGGGGTGTATCAATCCTATCTAATTATATGCTGAAGTGAAAATTTATTACCTGCGTGTAACATTTTTTTCTCCCTTCACATATTTAATAATAGCTAAAAAAATTAGCAATGCCTAAAATGATACCGCATCGATTCATGCGGTAATTCAATTGTATGCTAGGATGGTGAATTTTTGTTGGAAAAAGAAAGTATATTGTCAAATACCTGCAGTTTGAATCCTGTATCAATCGGTATAAATCACACTTTAAAACTGCCGTTCCGGTTGAAGGACCAGCTGAAATTTTTAGGGCCTGCCTTTATCGTCAGTGTTGCATATTTCGATCCGGGCAACTTCGCCACCAATATCAGCGGCGGATCCATGTTTAATTACAGTCTTCTCTGGGTGATACTCTGGAGCAACCTGATGGCGATCTTTCTCCAGATCATGTCCGCAAAACTGGGAATCGCAACCGGAAAAAATCTGGCAGAAATGTGCAGAGGAGTTTTTTCCGTTCGGACGAACTGGGTTTTTTATATCATTGCAACGTTAGCCGCAATGGCAACGACAATGGCTGAGTTTATCGGAGGGGTTTTAGGATTTTACTTACTGTTTGGAATACCTATGTCCCATTCCCTGATCTTAACGGTATGCGTAACCTTCATAATTACTTACCTGCAAAAGTACGGGCAAAGGGTGGTTGAGATCGTGATCACGCTGTTCGTGGCAGTCGTATGCGCCTCCTATTTGTTGGAATTGTTTCTCGCAAAGCCGGATTGGCCGCAGGTGGCGCTTCATACGCTGATACCTTCCATTCCCAACGGTCAGGCCGTTTTGATCGCAGCAGGTATGTTAGGCGCGACCGTGATGCCTCATGTCATCTATCTGCATTCCCAGCTGGTTCAATGTCGCAACGGCGGACTGACGCTTGAGGAAAAAAAGAAACATTTCAGAATGGAAAAAATCGATGTGTTTGTTGCAATGAATATCGCATTTATTGTCAACGCTGCCATGGTCATCGTATCCGCATCGGTATTTTTCAGCAGAGGAATCGAAGTGGATTCAATCGAAGCTGCGCACCGCTCACTGGAACCCCTTCTGGGGGCATTGTCCAGCGGAGCATTCGGAGCCGCTCTTCTGGCCTCCGGTTTTTCCTCAGCCTCAGTTGGTGCAATGGCAGGAGAAACCATTATGGACGGCTTTGTCCATTTCAAGCTTCCCCTGATGCTGAGAAGGTTTCTGACCATGCTTCCCGGCATCATTGTGATCCTGATCGGAGTAAATCCTATGAAGGCGCTCATTATGAGCCAGGTATGCCTGAGCTTCGTGCTTCCCGCAGCGATCTTGTCCATGCTGGTGATCACCAGCCGAAAGGACCTGATGGGAGATTTCGTAAACGGGCCGTTTACAAAATTCCTGGGCGGCGTGATCGCAATCATGATCATCTGTCTGAATACCGTTTTACTGTTCCTGACCTTCACGGGAAATGTGTAAGCAGGTTATCGGATATCCCGCCGGATATGAATGATCTCAGCTTCGGTATTTTCTTCGATAAAGCGTATCACATGATCCATTATGCTGTCTGCCAGAGCATTGTTCGCCGCCACACAGGCAAGCCCCAGAATGATGCTCTGATGAATATCCTGATCGCTCACTTCGGCAACCGATACATTAAAACGGTTTCTGATTTTAGCGATCAGGCTTTTTACAATCATCCGCTTTTCCTTGAGCGAATGAACCCAGGACGCGTAAAGCTTTATTTCCATTGTTCCTATCATCATTTTAGTACTCCTGTCTATCCGTCTTTTCTTTATTATCTGCACTCAATAAAATTATACCGTATCAATCTTTGTAAAACTGAAATTATTAAATAATTATTTCTTTCG
>JAQUYZ010000217.1 GCA_028691625.1 Eubacteriales bacterium | reverse complement strand
CTCTTTAGCCTCCCTCTGCCACTGCGGTTTCCAGATCTCGGAAATAGATGCTGACACCGGAAATACCGAATCCGCCGGATTTTTTGTTCAGGATGTTGGTTGCTTCGCCATGGGCAAGGTTTTCCTTTTCTCTGATGAAGGATACGATGGCCGGATCAATATCTCCTGATCTGGTTCCCATTACAAGACCTTCCAGTGGGGTGAAGCCCATGCTGGTGTCGATGGATTTGCCTCTCTTGATTGCAGTGACACTGGCGCCGTTTCCCAAATGACAAGTGATAATCTTAAGGTCTTCAATGTTTACTCCCAAAATGTCTGCTGTTCTTTCCGCAACATATTTATGGCTGGTTCCGTGGAATCCGTATCTTCTGATTCGATATTTTTCATAGTATTCATAAGGAATCGCATAAATATAGGATTCAGGAGGCATCGTCTGGTGGAACGCAGTATCAAATACACCAACCATCGGTGTATTTGGCATGAGCTCCTGGCAGGCAGCGATTCCTAAGAGATTCGGCGGATTGTGAAGCGGAGCCAATTGTACGCATTCTTCCAGCGCATCGATCACGTCTTGTGTGATCAATACGGAACTGGCATACTTTTCGCCTGCATGAACAACCCGATGACCCACTGCTCCGATCTCATCCATCGAGCTTACGACGCCGTGTTTTGGATCCGCCAAGGCTTTCAGCACATGCCCGATGGCGTCCTTGTGGTTTGCCATCGGCTCTTCCACCTTGAACTTGTCCATCCCGATTTTTTCGTGAGTTAAAAAAGAGCCCTCGATTCCGATTCTCTCAACGAGCCCTTTTGCCAACAGTGTTTCATTGGTCATATCAAGTACCTGATATTTCAGTGATGAACTACCGCAGTTAATAACTAATACTTTCATTAAAATGTCCTCCATTAAATATAATCAACTTATTTCATTATAGACGAAAAGAAGTTTTTTTCAAGGGATTTAGGTTAATCTAATTTTTAACAAACTATTGCCTGTCAGAAATTCTTATATGGTTTCATCACATAATCCGAATGAGTATAGATCTCTCCGTACGCGACGAGATTATAAATATCCGAGGCGGTGATATCATAGCGCAGCAGTTTCCATTCCTCTGAATCTCTGGATAGTTCGCGGTTGATATTTGTGAATACCGGGATGGAACAGCACGCTTCTTTTTTTATCCGCTTCAGCAGCGATGCGCCCTTTTCACTGAAGCCAAGGACTCTTGCATAATTGATACGCCTGTCCCAAAGCGAAAGAAAGTTTTCTTTCTCCAGATGAATTAAAATATGGGCCAAAAGACGCCGGATCCTCGTTTCGGTATAGCGTTTGGACAACACCGTTTTGATCAGCGAATCCATATCGACGGATTCAGAGGCCGCCCTCTTGACTCTGTTCTCCAGTCCCTCTGTTGCCGATAAGACAGTTCCGAGACGTGCGCTATCGCTGGTCAGAATCTGATAGAGCAGCAATTGATAAAAATCATTAAATGATAAATTAACACCCCGATCAACACTTTGCAAAACTTGATATGTCGCCGTCGGAATGAGATCTTCGATCGCTCTTAAACTGTTGGTTTTCTCCAATCGATGGCGAATTGCAGTGGCACTGGCAACATCCTCAAAGGAGTTCTTGTCATGATAATCTGTCCCGTATCGCTTTACTGTAATCGGCTTAATCCTGCTTTTCGTCAGATGGAGCTGTTTTAGATATTCCACCGCGAGAATGTTGTTTGCACTCTTCAGTACATCGGAATAAGCACTTCCCTTGCATTTTTTGACTGCTTCATATCGGGCTTTCGGAAACGAAATCCCTTGATCGGCAAATTCCTTGATTCCGGCTTTCAGTTCCTCATCTTCATTGGCCAGGTATTCCGCTGCTGCGGAAAGTGCAGAAAGCTCCCCTGCTTCACTTCCGAAGGACAACTGGGTCACACAGCCGAGCCGGTTGAGGATATCCACGGCACCCGCAGCAAAATACTCGGCATTATTGCAGGCAAAGGCAAAGGGGAGTTCCAGAACAAGATCGATTCCGTTGTCAACGGCAGCAGCTGTCCGGATCCATTTGTCCGCCATGGCCGGTTCCCCTCTTTGGGTAAAATTACCACTCATCACGCAGACGGTACAGTCCGGTGACGCAAGGCGGATTGATTCCTGCAAATGATATCGATGCCCGTTATGAAACGGATTATACTCCGCTATGATCCCTAAAACCTTCATGAGCTCTCCTGATGATTGTATCCAGCAATATCGTAAAAAGGAACAAGAATACAATCATTATAACCATTTTGGTTGAAAATAACAATTGATAAAAGAAGCCCAGCCCGTAAACAAACTCTTCCCGGCCGAAGGAGCCTGCCATTGCCGTGTTCCAAACCAATAGAGACGGACCGATCAGCCAGGCAATGATTCCCGCAAGCAAACCATGGGAAAGCTTTGTCACCAGATAATACGCAGAGCTGATATTCAGCCCCGCCAGCATGCTCATGGACTGCGCATAGACAGAGAAGCCTCCGAAAGAGATCAAAAAGGTACAAAGTATACATTGGAAAAGAAGAGTTAATTCCCTGTTTTCCGCAAGGCTGCTGCAGCCTACAGTCATTTCCAGACACCCGTTAATCAGACCTTTGCTCCAGTTTGCCTGAAGAGAATTCAAAATCCCGGAAAATTGAATAAAATCCGTAATCAACATAAATAGAACAATATACCCGCAGATAATCCCCAGCGCCCGAAACGATGTAATCATGGAATCGGTGAAGAGTTCCAACAGAGTCCCCTTCGCAATGATCATTCTTTTCGACTGTTTGCAGCAGGATTCCGGTCTGCTGCGGGATACGATCCTGCAGAGCAGGCCGTTGAGGAGCGCTCCCAGATAATGAGATAAGGCAATTACGGCTCCCGCAGCTGTCGAGTGGAGCATTCCCGCGCCAACGGCTCCCAGCATGAACAACGGCCCCGAGGTGCTGCAGAAGGTCAGCATACGCTTTGCTTCACTTTGCGTGATCGATTTGCTTCTTCCGAAATCTCCGATCAGCTTTGCACCCATAGGATATCCGGATGTGATGCTGACCGAAAATACAAAGGCGGATACTCCCGGCGCACCGAACAGCTTCTGAAACGGTTTCTCAAAAATTCTGCCGATGTACTCGGGAAGTCCCAGCGCTGTCATAAAGTTTGCACAAATAAAAAAAGGCAGCAAGGCGGGCAAAACAGAGCCTGCCCACAAAGAAATGCCTTTTTGTGCTGCATTCAGAGCGATGGACGGAAATACCATCATCACCAAACAGCCGATGCAGGAAAGTGCACCGGCCAAAATGTAAATTGTCTTTTTCTTTACCCTTTTCATACTTTATCATATTATCAATGACAAAGTATTATGCATCTAATCGTTGTTCTCGATCTGAGTCCGGTAAACCATTTCCTTTATTTCATTTCTGTTGTCTGCAATGGTGCTGTTGATCTTTTCAAAGGTATTCTGCAGGTTGCCGAACATATCGTGGAAATAGATTGAATTCAATTGATCCATCTTGTCCTGAAAATTGTAAAGAATGCTGTCTATGTAGTCAAAAGTGCTCATCTTCAGTGCTTTTACGTTGGCTTCCGCTACTCTTATGATTTCGTCCGCTCGAATTTTTGCCTTTACTGTGATATCGTCGTTTTCAATCAGTGCTTCCGCCTGCACCTTTGCATCCTTCAATATGGTCTCATATTCTCTCTTGGCTTCCTCAAGGATTCTCTGCCTTTCATCCTTGATCCATTGTGCCTGCTGGATTTCATCCGGAAGCTCAACACGGATCTCCTTCACGATCTCAAGGATTTCTTCTGCATCCACTAAAATTTTGCCCGTAAGCGGAAAGCCTGAGCTTGTATCAACAATTTCTTCAATTTCATCTAATAATTCCAAAACCTTCATTGAGTGAATCCCTCCCTTTATCTCCTATTATCTCCTACATTTTTTTTCCATGTATTCCAATACCTTATCCGGTACCAAACCCTTAATATCTCCATTCAATGTAAAAACCTCTTTTACAATGCTTGAGCTGACAAAGGAATAATCAGGGCAAGTCATTAAAAAAACTGTCTCTACGTCATTATTATAAAGCCTGGCGTTCATTTGCGCCATCTGAATTTCATATTCGAAGTCCATTGTGGCACGAAGTCCTCTGACAACAACATCGATGTTGTTCTTCTTCACATAATCGGCCAAAAGTCCGCTGAAATGATCCACTTCGATATTCGGGATGCGACTGATTGTCGTCCGGATCATGTCTTCTCTTTCCTCAACGGTGAAGAAAGGTTTTTTTGATTGATTCTCAATCACCCCGACGATCAGATGATCCCCCAGCTTTGCGGCCCTGTTGATCAAATCCAGGTGG
>JAQUYZ010000216.1 GCA_028691625.1 Eubacteriales bacterium | reverse complement strand
TAAGATATTTATGTTTGATACAGCAGACATCTGTTCCGAGTCTGGATTTAATCTCCTCGATCACCGCCATATCCTCGGAATAATGAAACGGGATCAGTACGATTTGCGCCTGGTATTCTTCGATCAGCCTGCGAATAGAAATGCACAGCTCATCCACAAAGTTGCTGTCGGTTTTTTTCTCCCGGATGGCAAAGCCTACCGTCATCCGTTCAGTGTCCGGCACAAATCCTTCCTTCATAAGAATCTCCCTGCCGGCGGAAAGCTCCGCTTTTTTGATTCTCAGAACAGGATCGGCAGTTACGATAATCTTGCTTTCCCTGATTCCGATTTCGATCAACAGTTCCTTTGAGGCTTGATCTCTTACCACAATGCCGTCTGCATGACGCAGCGTGGCGGCCGTCAGTTTTCTGTTGAGCTTCGAAAGGATCGGCCCGATACCCTGGCTGTAGATGAATACCTTCTTTCGAAAAAAGAAGGCCGCCCACATGATCAGCAGATAATACAGGATGCTTTTTTTGCTGGTCACATCCTGCAGGAGGCTTCCTCCTCCGCTGATGAGCAGATCGCATTTCCGGACTGCATTGATGATGTCCTTCACAGACTTCCTGTTCATGGAATGCACTCCGTATTTCTGAGCCGTAGAGCCGGGATTTTGGGACAAGACAGTAATATCGATGTCGTTCAGCTTGCCGCGCAGATTGTCCACCACTGCCCGGAGGATGGATTCATCCCCGATATTGTTAAATCCGTAATAACCGGAAATCAGTATTTGTACCATTTAACCTATCTGCCTTTCCAGCTTTTTATACAGCATATGTCCGAGTTCAAAGATGAGGATGCCGACAATTCCGATCACGATCCCAAACAGGAGGGAGTAACCGGTTCTGGCGAAGCCCAGGTAAAGCGGCGTTCTGATATGCATGAAGGTATTGGTCACCGAGGTCATCCCGATGACGGAGGCAAGTCCGAACAGAATCGGCCAAAGCTTGAACCTGCGGGTCGAGGTATATGCCATCATCATGACTGCAGGAAATGCAAAGAGGAATTCCTTGCTCCTCGGTCTTGCAATGAGATTGTCCTCAAGAACATTTCTGAAAATCATCTCCAGACTGGAAACCTGAATAGAAGAATCATGTCCTGTTCTTTCGATATAGTAATAGCCGACACCAAGAAGGACAACGCCGAGAAGAACCATCCATACCTTGATGCTGGCATTCATCATTTCTCTCAAATCCTGATATTCCAGTTTCCCCGGATATCTCTTGCTGTCCCCGAATCCGTAATAAGCAAGATATACGGCAATAAAGAAGACCAGCGGCAGCAGCTGAGCGAGCTTGACCCCTCTGAAGATATCAATTTCCATCATATAATTCACCGAGGAGATCGGCGCGGCGGTCATGAGTCCGCCGATCAGAGAAATTACAACACCGATGACAAGGGTCAAAATGCCAAGTCCGATGATCTTCGGCAAGCGCTCTGTCCGGTTCAGTGTATCTGCCAGGTGCTTACTCTGTTTCACGATAAACAAGGTGGCCACACTGGGGAAAATCACTGCTGCGGCAAAGGAGGTGATCAATTCTGCGTAACCCGGCATCACAAAATATGCGCCGGCAGCTCCAAGTGCTCCCAGGGTAAGCAGCCCCACCTTCAATCTTCTGTTGATCGGCAGTATGCTTCTGATCAACAGAACGGCAGCGGCCACACAGCCGAGTGCCATGGCAAGCTTCGCCCAAAGGCTCACATTGTATTGGTCCATCACAGAAGCTTTGCTTCCGTATTCTATATTGTGTTCCGCCAGCCTGGTTTCCAGATTGGAGAACATGGTTTTATATTCATCAAGCTCTGTCACATAAACATGCTGATCCTTGAATTCCTTGATCGGCTTAAAGTAAATGAGCCTTACGTTACGCTCCACCACCGCCCGGAACAAAGTATTTTCAATCTCCTTCGCTCCTTCGTAGCCGTAGTACTGGTAGCGGTTCTGGATATAATCCCAGACACTGAAAATCCTGACCGCATCATACCCTGTGCTCTTGACGATATCATTTACCCCGAATTGGAGAATATTCTGCAGCTGGGTGGTATTCTCAATCAGACCGATGGTGACATGATTGTCCGCAATATAATCCCGGGCAGTATTGATGCCATCGTCATAACCGATGATCCCTTCTCCGCCAACGATCATATATTCCGGTACCTTGTCCAGTTTTCCGTAGCTGTTGAGTACAGCCTCCGCATATTTCGCATCATTCCAGCCTGCATAGCTCGCCGTTCTCGGTATGATGTCCATCCCTGCAGCCTCCACGATCTCTATCTTGGAAGGGAGCAGGCCGTAATTGATATACATGAGTTTCGAGCTTACAATCTCATCCTTTTCCACAAAGCCTTTCTTGACCGAGCTCATATATTTATACTTCTCGGAGTACAGTGTCTGCTTCGCGGTTCCATCCAATACGATATAGCCGCCGTCACCGGTTTCTTTGATAAAAAAATTCTCTGGCTGATAGCGCTCTCTTACTCCGTTCGCAACAAAATTGAAAATTTCAGCTGAAGCCGCCTCAATTAATACGTCGTATTTGTCGAAGCCATGATTTGTCAGTTCCCGGATAAAATCCTCCGGATAGTTGTCCTGCCAGTCCGCATCCTTCATAATCAGTTCCATGACGGTTGCATTGACCGGAAGATCCGTATCCTCTATCAGGCTCACCATGCTCTCTTCCGCAAGTCCGACCTTATCGATCCCCATTTTCCTGAATTCGCGGAGCCACCACGAGATATCATGCTCTGATTGATCCGCCATGGCTTTGATTTCATTGTAGTCCAAAACGATATCATACGTTTTGTTCCTGTTCTCCGCAGAAAATCTACCCCCGATCGTGACAAATGAGATCAATACCGCAACCGCAATGATGATCAGTAAAACCTTATTTTCCTTGATTAGTAGTTGCATCCCCTGAATTCCTTCCTCATATGTAATCTGTAAATCGCTATGTACCATTGTACCTTCTTTTCCCTTTTTAGTAAATAGGATCATTCAGAACCTATTATCGTTTTTTAATACGAAGCATAGTAAAAAACGGGGGTTTCCGGGGAATATCCGGCATGACGCAAAAAAGACAAAAAGAAGAAAAGCGAAAAGGAAGAGTCCTTTTCGCTTTAAATTATTGTATTGAGTAGGATCCCCGGATCATAACGTAAAGCTCCGTTATCGCCTGGATCCCTCTTCCGTCCTCCTTCGGGACAAGCAACAGATGATTCATACCGACTCGTTGTCCGGTCATCAGATCCTGCCCCGCCGTGATATCGGAAACGCCGTTGGCGCCATTGTCAATGGCGGTTGCTTCACCGCTCCGGAGGATGATCTCCGTTCCGCCCTTTCCAATTACCTTTTGCCCGGCATTCACCTTTACAACGGTATAGGTGTCTGACACGGTTCCGCTGCTATGCAGCTGCGCGATCTGGCTGTCTACGTAACTCTTCGTTACGACCGGATCGCTTTCCGATCCGGGCGTGTCAGCCGCAGCTGCAGCTGCCACCGTCACAGCGAATACTGAAAAAACGATTACCAAACCTGCTGCAATTCTTTTCATTTGTTCCTCCTTGCTTGTTCATTCCGCATCTTCCGCGGAATTTACTGCGCAAACTGAATCAAAAGTCGATGATTCCTAAACTGATTGTGAGAGCCTCATTCACTTCTGCTATAATTTCATCATCCACTCTGCCGATTTTTTCTTTCAAACGTTTTTTGTCGATCGTTCTAAGCTGTTCCATCAAGACCACCGAGTCCTTGTTCAATCCGTGACCCAGCGCGCCGATTTCCACATGAGTGGGCAGCTTCGCCTTATTTATCTGAGAGGTAACTGCCGCTACGATAACCGTAGGGCTGTATTTATTTCCAATATCATTCTGCACGATAAGAACCGGTCTTACTCCGCCTTGTTCCGAACCAATGACGGGACTAAGGTCTGCAAAAAAAATATCACCTTTCTTAACGATCAAGTTATTCACTCTCCACTAAATATTTTTCATAGCTGTCAAGGTCTTTTCTGTCCTGGTCAAGCCCTTCTTCCGAAAGACCTGCATTCAGCATTCCCATGGCCTCATACCCGGCTGCCATCTGATTTTTTACTTCCAATAAAAGGCCGTTTTCCTGTTTTAAAACATTTGACATTTGCTCACCTCAAACAATTCCCTGCAACATACCGTTGCTTTCAACAACTTCTACTACTATTATAATTGTTGGTTCCGTTACGTGTCAAATGCCTTATTTCTCCATTGATTCCGGGGACTCCAGGATGCTCTTGATTGCCAAGGCTACCATATTGGCTATGTCTCTCGCGATTAAACCATACTCTCCCATCCGATCTGCAGCCAGATCACC
>JAQUYZ010000215.1 GCA_028691625.1 Eubacteriales bacterium | reverse complement strand
AGCTCATGGGCGCTGGCCTTTATCATGGTATTCTGCCTGCTGCCCGGGAGTATTCCAGCCGCAGCCGCGGCAGATGTTACACCCGCACCGGGTGATGTCGTTATTCTATTTACAAATGATGTGCATTGCGGTGTGGGACAGGTTGTGAAAGATGGAGCTGTTACAAATATAGGCTACGCCGGCGTTGCAGCTTATAAACAGGAAATGGAGAATCTGGTCGGCGGGAGCTTTGTCACTCTGGCTGATGCGGGCGACGCACTCCAAGGTGATGCCATCGGGACTTTGTCTCAGGGGCAGTATCTGGTGGATATCATGAATCAAGTCGGCTATGATATCTTTGTGCCCGGAAATCATGAGTTTGACTACGGCATGGATCGCATGCAGGAGTTGATGGAGAACCTTGACGCTAAAGTGATATCCTGCAACTTTACTGATTTAAAAGCGAAAGAACTTGTTTATGATCCGTATACGATCGTTACATACGGCGAAGGTGAAAATGCAACGAAGGTAGCCTTTGTGGGTATTACGACGCCCGAATCCTTCACCAAATCCACTCCCGTTTATTTCCAGGATCAAAGCGGAAAATTTATTTACGGCTTTAAAGAAGGAAACAATGGGCAGGAGTTGTATGACGCGGTTCAGGACACGATAGATGATGCGAAAGCAGAAGGGGCCGAATATGTCATCGCACTCGGTCATCTGGGGCTTGACGCACAGTCCGGCCCATGGCGTTCCACCGACGTCATCGCAAAGACAAACGGGATCGACGCGTTTATCGACGGACACTCCCACAGTACAGTTGAAAGTGATGCTGTGAAGAATAAAGACGGTGAGGATGTCCTTCTGACACAGACCGGGACAAAGCTTGCCGCCATCGGCCGTATGGTAATCGAAGCCGACGGTGATATCTCTGCAAAGCTGATCACAGAATATGCCAAACAGGATGCATCGACCTTGGAGTTTATTGCGGATATCGAAAAAGACTTTTCTGACGATCTGGCCAAGAAAGTCGGCAAGACAGAGGTAGCACTGACGATCAACGATCCGGCGACGGACAAGCGCATGGTGCGAAGCAAGGAAACCAACCTTGGTGATCTGTGCGCCGACGCCTATCGTTATGTTCTGGGCAACGGTAAAACCGGAACCGGAAGCGGCCCGGCCGATATTGCGTTTATCAACGGGGGCGGTGTCAGAGCGAACATCGATGCGGGGGACATCACCTTCGGTGAAGTCATCACAGTTCATCCTTTTAATAATGTTGGATGCGTTGTAGAAGCAACGGGACAGGAGATTCTGGATGCGCTGGAAATGGGTGTGCGCATCGCTCCTGAAGAGAACGGCGGATTCCTGCAGGTATCCGGCTTGACCTATACCATTGATACGACCGCAGTCTCTACGGTAGTGGTCGACGATAAAAAGAACTTTGTCGAGGTCACCGGTGCCCGTCGTGTCAAAGATGTCAAGGTCGGGGACAAAGCCATCGATCCGAAAGCAACCTACACACTGGCCTCGCATAATTATATGCTGCTGGATGGCGGAGACGGAATCAATATGTTCCGGGATAACAAGATCGTTGTACAACCCGTTCTCCTGGACAATCAGATCCTCATCAGCTATATTCAGGAGGATCTGAAAGGCACGGTCGGCGACGAGTATTCTGATCCTAACGGACAGGGCCGGATTCAGACACAGGCGGCTGGTTCCTTCTCGGATACGGTGAACCACTGGGCATCCGGGGCGATCGTCTTTGTCACAGAGCGCGAACTCTTCTCCGGCACGTCGGCAGTTAAATTTTCACCGAACGCAGCCATGACGCGCGGAATGCTGGTTACCGTGCTTCACAGGCTTGAGAAAACTCCGCAGATAACGACGCCGTCGGCCTTCAGTGACGTTCAGCCGGACAAGTATTACGCTACCGCGGTTTCATGGGCTGCACAGAACAATATTGTAACGGGTATGGGCGACGGATTCCGGCCGGAGACCAACATCAGCCGCGAGCAGCTAGCCGCGATTCTTTACCGTTATAAAGCGCCGGAACAGGCAGCCGGCAGCCTTGACAATTTCCCCGATAACGCAGAGGTATCCTCCTGGGCAGCCGATGCGATGCGTTGGGCAGTCAGCAGCGGACTATTGGCGGGCGACAACAAGGGAAATCTCAGCCCGGGCGGTAACGCAACGCGTGCCGAGGTTGCGACAACTCTGCAGAGGTTTATTGAAAATGACGCAAATTAGTGGTTGACTTGCGAGAGAGAGGAGACGATCATGAGCGCTGGTATTATCGGAGGAGCTGACGGACCTACTGCGATATTTCTTTCTTCTCCTGGGGTTTTGCCATACATCATAGGAGCGGTTGTCATATTGGCAGGCAGCGTCATTACATACTTAATTATCAAAAGAAAAAAGCGGGGTTAGCCGCTTCAGATTGCCGAAAACCCTGCATTCAATGAATGCGGGGTTTTTTTATGAGATAAAATGTCTGCTGACATTCTCTATTCCGGCTGCCATTCTGCCTGAATCACGTCGTATTTATGATTCAAAGAAAAATCCGGATTATCGAAATAATCGTACCCGGAATTGCCGTATGTCGGGTCAACATTGATCCATCTCTTTTCCTCCGGATCGTAAACCTGATTCCAGACATGCCCGCCCCACCCGGGTCCGCTGTTGCCCAGCCCAGAGACCAGCCTGACATTTATTCCAACCGCACGGCACATGGACACATACAGGCAGGAATAGTCAAAGCAGACGCCCGTTCTTTCCTCAAAGGTAATGATGGATCCGGAATTGACACGGGAGGGATTTTCGAGTACGATTTCCGCTTTTGCGAAATCGTATTTTATATTTTTACTGACCCACTTATAAAGAAGGTAAGCTTTTTTCATTTCATCTTTCTCAATTCCCACGATCTGTTTTGCGGTATCGTCTATTTCGGAGTTTGATTTGACCGCTTCGTCAATCGTCATGCCGTTGAAATATTTGATCGCCGGCAGTTTCCAATAATTCGGTTCTCCGCTGCTGCCGGAATTTGCAGGGGTATAGTCCTCTGCAGCTTTCCTGAAGGCATCACTGACCAGCACCGGGACCTTTCTTACAAGGCCTGTGCTTAAGACTGGCTGCAGAACATTTTTATGAATCGCCTGATAGGTTTTAGATGCATTGATATAGTCGCCGGCGGAGGGATTATTGATAAAATTTGCATAGAAATAAAGAAGCAAAGAAAAAACCAGAACCATACAAATGGACTTCGGAAGCTGCCACAATCCGCCTATAAGACGTCTTGTTCCGGAATTCATCAAATCCAATGCCGAGGAGAGCTTATCCGTCAATGGAACGATCAAATAGCGAAAGAAGGGAATCCTCAGAAGCTCCAGCACGAAGAAGATCACCGACATGGAAAGAAACATGGCGATGAGGCAGGCCACAATATCATTGCGATACTCCGAGACCGGCAATACAAGCCTGACAAGAGATACGGCGGCAACAATGCTTACCATGAAATTCGTGCCTCGGACAATTGAATGCAGCGATTGCCGGATACTCTCTTTTGATACAGGATTGAGAATGCCTGTTGTTACAGGCATTAAAAATATAAAGAGGATGGCGATTGTGATCATGTTCATGCCGTTTGGTAAATTCATGTATTTTGACTTCCCGTTTTTTATGATGAAGAAAAAGCGAAAGGTTTTCTTATATGTTTATTATAACAAAATGTAAGAAAATCAGTCAGCCGGTATAATTTGCCACCACAGTTCTTAGGTCTGGACTCATACGATATACAGGATCGGGATTCCGGGCAGCTTCTTTGCAAGCTCCTCCCTTAAATAGAGCGCTGCTTCCGTGCGAATGCTCTCACGGTAGCAGTACCTGCCCCGGCCTCTTCCGGTCATCAGACTCTGATCATACAGTGTGACAGCATTCGGGAAAGCTTCTTCATTGATTGCCCGATGGATATAACTGTAGGTCATAAATATGATTTCAATGAAGAGTTTTTTCTTTGCAGCCGGCAGGAGCTTTTCCGAAAGCTGTGAGATCAGGACTGAATAGAGTTCCTTCCAGCCATCCATTAATACAACCGGCGCAATGAGCATACCAACGGGATACCCTGACTCACTCATTTTGTTGAGGGCGGTAATCCGGTCATCCAGAGATGAGGTCCCAAATTCCACTTGTAGGATCACCGGCTGAGGATTAACGCTCATTCTTGCAATGACTCGTCCTCTGTGATTCAAGGGCAGGATGGCCTCAACTGTATGGAATTGTGTCGGGAAGGTTAAAAAGCCGCGTTCCTTTTTTGCAAAGGCTTCTATGGTCCATTCGAGGTTGCCGGTAATGGTGTTCTCAAGAACCAAATCGCTGTTGCTGCCGATCTCAAAGGTCAGATCCCT
>JAQUYZ010000214.1 GCA_028691625.1 Eubacteriales bacterium | reverse complement strand
CTCTGATCAGTGCAAATCCTGCCCAAACAATCAGGCCTCCTACCGCAAGCTGCGGAAGGATATTTCCAAAGCTGACGATTACCTGGTATGTCTCTTCCGTCAACAGTCCATATACCCGGATGATATGCAGCGCCACATTGTTCCATAGCGCATAAATACCGATCACAATAAGTATGACGCCGATGAGAAGATTCTTTTCCTTGAAAAAGTTGATATTCAACTTCTCCAACTGCTCTCTGGTGAACAGATAACGATCATCCTGGGTATAAAACTCGTCGTCATCCTGGAAAACCTTGTTGATGCAATCAAAGAATGCATAAAACCATATCACCGGAGCCAGGAAAGCAATCGGCCCGATGTTAATCACAGAGGCAACCATCCATAGGCCGAAGAACAAGCCCATAAAGGAGAGTCCCAGCTTCATGAAACCGTTAAACATATGTCCTGCCCCGGGCAGAAATGCCAATACAACGGTCCAAAACTTACTTCTTCTCGTTATCAATTACAATTCCTCCTTTAAATACTTTGTAACCTCGAAATCAATCAGTTTATCCGAAAACCCCCTTAAGCTTTCCGTGATCACATTCACCTCCGGCAGCTCCGTACGGACTGACCGGCTGAAATTAATTCCGTAGTTCATTGTGCCTGTAAAAAGCAGGAGCAGGGTGATACAGGCTGCGATGCTTACCCTGAAGCTGTATCGAAAAAGCTCATGCTTTCCATCCGCAGCCATCGGCTTTGCCTTGATCCTGTTTTTTCTTTCTCTGGAAATTGCGGAGAAAACAGCTGATCGAAACTCTGGCACAAGCTCCAAAAGTTCCCGCTCGCAGTAGCATCCTCCAAACGCATCCGCGCACTGATCACATTCCCCGATATGCTCCAGTGCTGAAATTGTATCCTCTATGGAAAGTATGCCGTCCTTCAGGGCTTTCATTCTTTCCTCCGTCACGTGTTCCTGCTTCATCCTCCGAATTCCTCCTTCCACAATTTTTGTATCATTGCCTTTGCCCGATAGATTTGCGTCTGTGTCGTTTTGAGATTCTTTCCCGTCGCTTTTGAAATCTCCTGTGCATTCATATGATCACAGAAATAGGCGATTGCAACGGATTGGTATGGTTCTTTCAAACTGAGACAAAAGTTCCTAATCCTTTTCCCCGTGTCCTTTTCCAGAATTGTATCTTCGGGGATCGGCGCTGCGTCTGATACCAGGTCAAAGGCTTCCTGCGGTGTCGGTATACTTCTTCTTGCAGCGCTTTTCAGAAAATCCCGGCATTTGTTTGATGCAATTTTTACCAGCCAGGCCTTCATGTTTCCTCCATCAAAGCTGTCCAGATTTTTATAGGCCGAGAGGAAGGTTTCCTGCGCCAGGTCTTCCGCCTCATGATAGTCGCCCGTCATGGAATTGCAGATAGTGAGGATAAGCCTTCCATATGCCTCAATTGCATGGCCCAGCAGTTGATTTTTATTGTCCGGGATCATCCTCACCCTCCTTTCTCCAATCCCAGAAACATTGCATTTCCGGAGTGCGGAAATGTATTTGTTTACCCCTTCTGTCTATAGAACGATTGATTCCGGGAATTGTCTTCAATAATTTGCAGCAGAAATCAACAAATCGTAGCCTTTTTGCATATTTATCATATAATGTAGCATACTGATCTCTTTGCTCTTTACATAGTAAACCAAATTGATCCGGTTTGCTATGATACAAACTTAAGAGAGGTTACCAGTTATGAAACGTCAAAATGGGTCCGGTACTGATCTCCTTCCCGGCCGTGACTGTCTGGGTCACACCTGCGGAACGAATATCGACACGGAAGGCGTCAGATTTACCAATCAGCAGCCAAATTTAATTTATACCGATAAGGTTTTTTCCTTTAACAAGGATACCGCGAGTCCAATTCTTTTTCCCATTAATACAGGCGGCAACTTTGCCGATCTTTATATTACGGAGCTCTTCCTTGACGGGAGCTGCTTCTTTCCCTGCACCCTGTCTCCCAACGCCGTATTCGAAATTGATAATTCATTTGTAGTCGTAGAATATTTCAACACGAGACCGCCGGGATCGATTGCCGCCAGTCAGGTTACTTTGGACGGTTTTTCGGTTGATTCCGTCAGTTTTGCCAATGGACAATACACAGCGAGAACACAAAATGTACTCTCCCGGGTCCAAAAGGACCGCTGTCTGGATCGCGGGCTTCCGACAAAGGCCTTTTTCCTGATCAGCAATGCCGGTCCCTGGGACTTCAGAGCTACATTTGTATTAGAAGGCACTGTGAACACCAACGGCAGGTGCTGCCGTTTCCGTGCTGAAATATCCAATGCGCCCGAAGCACCCAACACGATGCTTCCGGCCGGCAGTGTGAGCAGCTTTGCAGTCCCTGATCTCAGCCTTCCCTGCAGTATTCACGGAATTGCGCCTGATATCTTGTTCCAGTTCGGCGCAAAAATTAATTTAGTCAACCCAAGATTAAATGTAACCTGCACGAATTTAGGTAATGCATGCACGGTTTTTCTTGAGTCTGCCATAGCGGTGGAACCTGTGGTGCACGTGCAATCCGTACGAAGAACCCTGTTCTGTGTAAATGCCTGTGAGGGTCTGCAGCCTTGCGACGGGTCCGTGCGGGCTGCAGAGATCGCAGCGGATAGAGAAGACTGCGAAATCGGAGGAGTTGACCGTCCGGACTGCGTCTGCAGAAACGACAGGGGCGGCAGAAATACAGACTGTAGAGAAGATTCCGTCGGAGGAGCATCTGACCGGGGAAAAAACTCCGTTGGAGGAGCATCTGACCGAGGAAAAAGTTCTGTCAACAGAATCGGTAATAATACCACAAGCCCGATTGCCGATATCATCGGAGCGGGCAATCAGGATATCGGCGGCATCACCGTCGGTGCCGGATCCTGCAATGACTGTGTCTGGGGAGAAGCACGCGGTCACAATTGCAGACCATGCAGAGACGATGAAGACAATGTTGAAGGAATCCGCAGACACGGCAAAGGTGATATTGCCGGAGCCCGGGACTGTGACAGATTCCGCCGAGGCTCCCGAGAGAACGTTTTCGGCATCAGCGACAAAGCTTTTCTGAAACGACTTCTGGAAGAAATCAGCGAAGAGCTGTCGGAAAACACCTGTGATGTTGCCGGAACCGGATATGGTCCCGATGGCACCTATGGCATCGGTGACGAAGAGGACCCGGGCGTCAGTGAGCGCATAAGGGACACAAAAAAGACCACTTCCCGGCTGCGCGGCTGTAACGGCTGCAGCTGGTAAGGATCAGTTCGGGCAGAAGATCTCTCTTCTGCCCGCTTTTATTTCTTCATTAATTTTTCGACATTCTTGGTCATTTTCTCCCACTCGGTGATGATACGGTCACAGTATTCGATCCCCGATGCCGTAATCCTGTAATACTTTCTTGACGGGCCGCCGGAAGGAACATCCTTCATATAGGTTTCCGTATACCCTTCTCCCTTGATTCGGCGCAAAATGGTATAGATGGAACCATCGTATACCTCCGGAAAAACATCTTGAATGATCTTCATGATTTCATATCCGTACATATCCTGCCTGGAAAGCTGGATGAGGATGCACATCTCCAGGACTCCCTTTTTCAGTTGTGTATCCATCGAAATCTCCTTATGATTCTAAAGGATTGGAAGCATTCACAGATTTCTTTCTGGATCTGTCCCATTCCACAACGCGTGTTTGTGCTACCAGATCATGAACTGTTTTATGATCGTCTGTTACACAGCCCCAAATAAATGAGCCCAGATTCAGAAAACCGGAAAGCAGGGAATTTGCAATGCATTTGATGATCAATTCCCTCAAAAACGCATCCAGAAAACTTATTTTCCCTCCGTTTATTTTCACTACGCGCATACTCAGAATCCATTTCCCCGGCGTGTACCCGTTGGTTACCCAGATGAAAATCGTCGTAAATAAATTAAAAGCACCAAAGAGCATCACAAGGATGATAATATTTGCGAAGGCGAACCTCGATGCAGGACCGCCCATCGTTACCATTTGATTTCCCATGTGGCCCAGATTCGTAGTGACAGTATGGATCTCTGCGGAGGATGTTCTCACCATATATAGGAAGGGGGCAAACAGAGCAAACATCCCGCCTATGACCACAACCCCCAACAGTAGGCTGTCAATGATATAAGCGCCAAGTCTGCGGGACATGGGCGCCAGCTTCTCAACAGCCACATTCTGATCCGGTTCCAACACCTTGTCAAAAATCTTGCTTGTCTCCATTCCGTCCTCTAAAATTGTGCGGGCAATCTTTGCCGGTGAGCCGATCTCTTTTGCCACTTCCTCTTCCGTCTTTCCATCCGCAGCATTGTGATCAAAGATATCTCCGTAATCTGAAGTGATTTCTCTGATATCCGACTCCGA